>JADGIB010000036.1 GCA_019683665.1 Solirubrobacteraceae bacterium | reverse complement strand
CCGGTGCCCGGCCCGGCGCAGCGCGGCGCCGAGGTCGACGAGGCACCGCGCCCGCTCGACCGGCGCCTGCTCGGGGGTGACGGCGGCGGCCGCGGCGCGCAGCCCCTCGATCGCCGCCTCGCCGCCGGCGGCCAGCGCCGCCGCCCGCCGGGCGACCGCGATCGCGCGCGGCGCGCCGAACGCCTCCGCCAGCGCGACCTCGCGGCCGGCCAGCTCCCGCGCCCGGTCGACCTCGCCGAGCGCCAGCAGCGCCTCGGCGGCGGTCGAGCGCCACGGCAGGACGGTCGGGTTCGGGGCCTGCCAGGCGTCCTGGCGGCGCCCCGCCTCGAGCACGTCCTCCAGGCCGGCGCGGACGTCGCCGCGGGCGATCCGCAGTCGCCCGCGGCTGAACAGCACCGGGATGAAGAAGACGTTGTCGGGCAGCGCCTCGCCCGCGGTCATCGGCACCCGCTGCAGCGTCGCCTCGGCGGCGTCGAGCTCGCCCTGCTCGACGAGCGCGTCGACGAGCACCCCGACCGCCATCGGCAGCCCGAGGGCCCAGCCGTGCGCCTCCGAGGCGTCGACCGACGCCTGGGCGTGGGCGCGGCCCGCGACCGGGTCGCCGCGCCGGTTGGCGGCGTCGGCCCGGAAGCAGGAGGCGATCGCGAACCCGAGCGCCGAGCCGCGGCTGCGGGCCTCCTCGATGATCGCGGCGAAGACCGCGTCGACCTCGGCGAAGCACTCGCACAGCGTCAGCGTGTTCGTGGCCAGGTACAGCGTCGGCGAGTCGCTCGTCTCGGCCGCCAGCAGCGCCCCGTCGCCGAGCGCCCGGCGCGCGAGCGCGGCGGCCTCGGCGGCGGGCCGGCCGGCGAGCGCGTGCTCGTAGGCGACGTTGGCCAGCCACAGCGGGTTCTCCGGGTCGGCGGGCGGGACCCGCATCCGCTCCAGCGACAGCGGCCGCGTCGACAGGTCCAGCCGCGCGGCCGAGATCAGCTCGGTCTGCAGGCGCTCGATCGCGGCGGCGTCGGCGCCCGGCTCGGCGGCGGCGCGGTCGCACACCTCGACGCACTCGGCCAGGCGGCCGAGCATGATGAGCGTGCGCCCGAGCTCGAGCGCGACGGCGCTGCGGCGCGGCGGGTCCGTCTCGAGGTCCCACGCCTCGCGCAGCACGTCGACGGCGTCGGGCTCGAACACGAGCGCCAGCGCCGAGCCGAGGTCGCGCAGCAGCGCCGGTCGCAGCGCGCGCGGCGGGCC
The DNA here is from genome assembly GCA_019683665.1 of Solirubrobacteraceae bacterium. Lineage (GTDB taxonomy): Bacteria > Actinomycetota > Thermoleophilia > Solirubrobacterales > Solirubrobacteraceae > Capillimicrobium. Next base: position 16,040 of record JADGIB010000036.1, on the reverse strand, counting down.
CTCGTCGAGCGCCCGGCGCAGGCAGGCGACCGCCCGCTCCGGCGCGCCGCGCCGGCGGGCGGCGACGGCCGCCTCGCGCAGGACGTCGATCGCCCACGGCTCGCCGCTGCGCTCGGCGCGCAGCAGGTGGCTGGCGGCGGCCTCCGGCGCGGCCGGGGCGAGCAGGCGGGCGGCGCGCAGGTGGTCGCGGGCCCGCCGGGCGGCGCCGAGGTCCTCGTAGACGGCCTCCCGCACGATGGGGTGCGTGAAGCGCGGCTCCGGCCCCGGGGTGAGCAGCCCGGCGGCGGCGAGCCGGTCGGCGGTCTCGGGGGCGGCGTCGTCGTCGACGCCGGCCAGCGCCGCGGCCGTCCGCAGCGGCTCGCGTTCGCCGAGGACCGCGACCGCCCGGGCCAGCTCGACCGCGTCCGGCCCCAGCGCCGCGATCCGCCCCAGCGCGGCGTGCGCGACGCTCTCGAGCCCGAGGCGGGCCAGGCGCGACGCGGCGTCGTCGTCGACGGGGATGCCGTCGGCGGCGACGGCGTCGAGCAGCGCCGTGAGGAAGAGCGGGTTGCCGGCCGTCACCTCCGCGCACCCGGCGCAGAACGCGTCGGTGGCCTCCGGGTGCGCGGCGCGCACGCGCGCGGCGACCGCGGCCGGGGAGAGCGCCCGCGGCGACAGTCGCCGCGCGTCGCGGCCCACGCCCTCCAGCGCGGCCGGGTCGGTCGGCTCGGCGCCGGACCGCGCGGCCACGACGAGCGCGGCGGGCACGCCCTCCAGCCGCGCGGCGACGTAGGCGAGGAAGCGCAGGCTCGCCGGGTCGGCGTCGTGGGCGTCGTCGACGAGCACGAGCAGCGGGGCGCGGGACGCGAGCGCGAGCACGAGCGTGTGCAGGCCGTGCAGGAGCGGCAGCGTCGGGTCGGCGGCCGGCGGGGGCATCTCGCCGGCCAGCAGCGCCCGCGCCAGCTCCGGCACCGCGTCGCGCCCGGCCGCGGGCAGCCCGCGCAGCGGGCCGGCCAGCAGCGTGACCGCGCACCCGTAGGGCAGGTCGCGCTCGAGCGCGGACCCGGTGGCGTGCAGCACGCGCATCCCGTCCGCCGCGGCCCGGGCGGCCGCCTCGCGCAGCAGGCGCGTCTTGCCGATCCCGGCCGGGCCCTCCACCACGACGCGCGCGTCCTCGCCGCGGCCCGCTCGCGCCGCGGCCAGCGCCGCGTCGATCGCCTGCAGCTCGTCGCCGCGCTCCAGCAGCGCCACCCTCGATCGCGCCTCCACGTCGCGCAGTATCGCGAGGCCGCGGGACGCGAAGTTCGTGGAGGCTCCACGATGCGCGCGGCCGCGGCGCCGCGGAACATCCCGCCATGTCCGACCGCGAGGTCCGCCGCGTCGTCGTCGTGCTCGAGCCGGGCCCCGGCCCGATCCGCGGGCAGATCGAGCAGCCGGGCGCGCCGCCCCGCCCGTTCGCCGGCTGGCTGGAGCTGTGCGCGCTGCTCGACGCGGCGCGCGGGGCCGGGCCCGCCGAGCCGCCGCCGGGCCGGTGACCGGGCGCCAGCCGCTACTGTCGCTTGCCGTGTCGCCCCGCACCGCTTCGCAAGCCCCCCGCCGCGTCCGCATCCTCGGCGCCGGCGGCACGATCGCCATGGCCGGCACCGGCGGCGACGGCACGTCGGCGACCCCCGCGCTCGACGCCGAGCAGCTCGTCGCCGCGATCCCCGGCCTCGAGGGCCGCGACGACCTCGAGGCGCGGACGGTCGTCAACGTCCCCAGCGCCCACCTGACGCTGTCGGACATCCTCATGATCTGCCGCGAGGCGCGCGACGCCGCGCGCCGCGGCATGGGCGTCGTCGTCACCCACGGCACCGACGCGCTCGAGGAGACCGCGATGCTCTGCGACGTCCTCCACGACGCCGAGGCGCCGATCGTCTTCACCGGCGCGATCCGCCCGGCCAGCGCGCCCGGCGCCGACGGCCCCGCCAACCTGCTCGACGCCGTGTCGGTCGCCGCCAGCCCGGAGGCGGCCGGGATGGGCGTCCTCGTCGTCTTCGGCGGCGAGATCCACCACGCGCGCTGCGCGCGCAAGACCGACACGACGTCGCTGACCGCGTTCTCGTCGCCGCAGACCGGCCCCGTCGGCCGCGTCACCGAGGGCCACCCGACGCTCTGGTCGCGCCTGCCGCGCAACCCGCCGCTCGACCCGCCCGACCTCGACCGCCGCGTCCTCGTCGTCCCGTCCGGCGCCGGCGACGACGGCACGCTCGCGCGCGCCGCGCTGGAGACCGAGCCCGACGGCGTCGTCATCGGCACGCTCGGCGCCGGCCACCTCGCGCCCGAGGTCATGCAGCTGTGGGCCGACGCCGCCGAGCGCATCCCGGTCGTCGCCTACTGCCGCCCCGAGCGCGGGGTCGTCCTCACCGGGACCTACGGCTACGCGGGCTCCGAGCGCGACCTGCGCGAGACCGGGATCATCCCGGCCGGCTTCCTGTCGCCGCAGGCGGCGCGGATGAAGCTGCTGGCGTGCGTGGCCAGCGGCCTGTCGATCGACGAGGTGCGCTGGGCGTTCAGACAGGACGACGGGTAGCCCTGCGCCCAGAGGGCTCGGGCTCCCTCAGCGAGTGTTCGCCCAGGGGGCGAAACTCGCGGCCCGCGCAGGGACCGCTCCGGCGAACCTCGCGCCGTGGCGGATCGGTCGCCGGGTGGCCCGGGCGTTGGCCGTTCGGGGCGGGGTGTGGGAGGCTGCGCACGATGACCGCCATCCCCGCCGCCCCCGCCGAGCCGTACAGCCCGGACCCCGGCCGCTACGACGGCCGCATGCCCTACCGCCGCTGCGGGCGCAGCGGGCTGAGGCTCCCGGCGATCTCGCTGGGGCTGTGGCACAACTTCGGCGACGACCGCCCGCTCGGCGACCAGCGCGCGATCCTCCGCCGCGCCTTCGACCTCGGGATCACGCACTTCGACCTCGCCAACAACTACGGGCCCCCCTACGGGGCGGCCGAGGAGAGCTTCGGCCGCCACCTGCGCGACGACCTCCGCCCCTACCGCGACGAGCTGATCATCTCGACGAAGGCCGGCTACGACATGTGGCCCGGCCCGTACGGCGAGTGGGGGTCGCGCAAGTACCTGCTCGCCTCGCTGGACCAGTCGCTGAAGCGCATGGGCCTCGACTACGTCGACATCTTCTACAGCCACCGCTTCGACCCCGAGACCCCGCTGGAGGAGACCTGCGGCGCCCTCGACGCCGCCGTCCGCCAGGGCAAGGCGCTCTACGTCGGGATCTCCTCCTACTCGGCCCGGCGCACCCGCGAGGCCGTCGCGATCCTGCGCGGGCTCGGCACGCCGCTGCTCATCCACCAGCCGTCCTACTCGCTGCTGAACCGCTGGATCGAGGCCGACCTGCTCGACGTCCTCGGCGAGGAGGGCGTCGGGGCGATCGCCTTCTCCCCGCTCGCCCAGGGGATGCTCACCGACAAGTACCTCGACGGCATCCCGCCGGACGCCCGCGCACGCCGCTCCCCGTACCTGTCGGAGGACATGCTCGCGCCCGAGACCCTCGAGCGGATCCGCGCCCTGAACGCGATCGCCCGCGAGCGCGGCCAGACGCTCGCGCAGATGGCCGTCGCCTGGACGCTGCGCGACCCGCGCGTGACCTCCTCGCTCATCGGCGCCAGCAGCGTCGAGCAGCTCGAGGACACCGTCGGCGCCGTGCGCGACCTCGACTTCAGCCCCGAGGAGCTGGCGGCGATCGACCGCCACGCCGTCGACGCCGGCATCAACCTGTGGGCGCCGTCGAGCAGCGCCTGACCCCGGGGCGGCCCACGTGATCGCGGTGCTCGCGGCGCTCGCCGCCTCGTCGCTGTGGGGGACCGCCGACTTCCTCGGCGGCCTCTTCTCGCGCGGGCGCCCCGCCGTCGTCGTCGTCGCGGTCTCCCAGGCCGCCGCCCTGCTCGGGATCGCGCTCCTCATGGCGGTCGCCGCCGGGCCGTTCCCCGGGCCGGCGATCATCGCGCCCAGCGTCCTCGCCGGCTCGGTCGGGCTCGGCGTCCTCGCCCTCTACCGGGCGCTCGCGATCGGCCCGATGAGCGTCGTCGCGCCCCTCGGCGCGCTCGCCTCCGTCGTCCCCGTCGCCGTCGGGATCGCCGGCGGCGACCGGCTGAGCTGGATGCAGGCGGTCGGGATCGCCGGCGCCGTCGCCGGCTGCTTCCTCGCCGCGCGCGTCCCCGCCGACGCCGACGCGCCGCGGCCGGCGTCGCGGGCGGGCATCGGCTACGCGCTCGTCGCCGCGCTGCTCATCGGCCTCGGCTTCGTCGGCCTCGACGACGCCGCCGACGAGGACGTCCTCTGGGGGCTGGGCCTGTCGCGCGCCGTCTGCGTCGTCACGCTCGTCGCGGTCGCCGCCGTCGCCGCCGCTCGCGGCACCCCGGTCGCCGGGCGGCTCGCCCCCGTCGCTCCGCTCGCGCTCGTCGGCCTGCTCGACCTCGGGGCCAACGGGCTGTTCGCCTACGCCTCGACGCTCGGGCTGCTGTCGGTCACGAGCGTCCTCTCGTCGGTCTACCCGGTCGCGACCGTGCTCCTGGCCCGGCTCGTCCTGCGCGAGCGGATGGCCGGCCCCCAGGTCGCGGGCGTCGTCCTCGCCTTCGGCGGGATCGCCCTGATCGCCGCCGGTTGAACGCTCGGGGCCCGCCGCGATACAACCGCCCGGGCATGGTCGCCCGCGCCCTGAACCGGATGCCCCCGCTCGCCGCGGTGACCGTGCTCTTCGTCGGCCTCACGCTCCCGCAGGCGCTCCTCGGCCTGCCGATCGCGGCCGCCGCCATCGGCCCGCTCCCGGCGCTCGGGATCCTCGTCGGCATGGGCGCGGTCATGACGATCGCGGCGGCGGCCGAGGCCGAGGCGATCGCCCGCGACCGCGGGCTGCGCACCGGCGGCTTCTTCGGGCGGCTCGTGCGCGACTACCTCGGCGCGCGGGGCGGGACGGTGCCCGACGTCCTCGCCGGCGTGCGGACCTCGCTGTCGGTCATCGGCGCCTACGTCGGGCTGTGCCTCACGCTCGCGGCCCTGACCGGCCTGCCGCGCGTGCTGTGGGGCGGGCTGGCCGCCGGCGCGCTCGCCGTCCTGCTCCTGCGCGGCGGGCTGCGGATCTCGGCCTGGGTCGGCGCGTTGCTCGGGATCGCCTGCCTGCCGCTGCTCGCGGCGATCGCGGTCGTCGCGATCCTCGTCCCCGGCTCCGGCGACCTCGGGCGGGTCGACCTGTCGGCGGCCGGGGTCGGCGAGGTGCTCGGGCTGTCGGTGATGCTCTACATCGCCAACGTCTACGTGCTCGAGATCGCGCGCGAGGACCTCGGCGTCGACCCCGACGGGCGGGCGCTCGTCCGCGGCAGCGCGCTCGGGACGATCGTCCTCACCGCGATCGCGGCCGGGTGGCTGCTGGCGGCGTCCGCGGCCGTCCACCCGTCCGCGCTGCACGGCGAGGACGGCACCGTCCTCGGCCCGCTCGCCGACCGCGCCGGCACCGTCGTCGCCGTCCTCGGCACCGTCGCGACCATCCTCCTCCTCGGCCTCGGGATCGAGCGCACCGCGGTCGCGATCATGCGGCTCGTCGCCGAGCGGGTGCCGGGGCGGGCGGCGGCGATCGGGGCGCCGCTGGCGCTGTGCGCGATCGGCGAGCTGCTCATGGCCGCCGACCTCGTCTCGTTCTCGGGCGTCTTCCGCCTCGCCGGGGTGGCGACGAACGTCGTCCTCGCGCTCGCGCTGCCGATGCTGCTGCTGGCGGCGGCCCGCCGCCTCGGCGGCGTCGAGCCGGGCGCGGAGGTGCCGGTGTTCGGCACGCCCGCCGGGGTGGCGACGCTCGTCGCGCTCGCCTTCGCGCTGCTGGCCGGCTTCGCGACCGTGCTCGCCCCCGACGCGGCGACCCGCGGCGCCGGGATCGTCGGCCTCGTCGCGCTCGCGGCGGTCCTGGCCGTGCGGCGGGTGCGCGCCGCCGTCGCCGCGCGGCCCTAGGCGGGGCGGCGCATCCCGCGCCGGGATGCGCGCCCCGGGGTGGCCGGGCTCAGCCCTTGGCCGCGGCGAAGCGCTCGGCGACCTTGTCCCAGGCCACGACGTTCCACCACGCCTTCAGGTACTCGGGCCGGCGGTTCTGGTACTTCAGGTAGTAGGCGTGCTCCCAGACGTCGTTGCCGAGCAGCGGCGTCTTGCCCTGGCTCAGCGGGTTGTCCTGGTTCGGCGTGCTCGTCACCGCGAGCCTGCCGCCGTCGAGCACGAGCCACGCCCAGCCCGAGCCGAACTGGTTGGCGCCCGCCGCCTCGAACTGCTCCTTGAACGCGTCGAACGAGCCGAACGCCTCGTCGATCGCGGCGGCCAGGTCGCCGGTCGGCGCGCCGCCGCCGTTCGGGCTCATGCTCTCCCAGAACAGCGTGTGGTTGTAGTGGCCGCCGCCGTTGTTGCGGACGGCGGTGCGCTTGTCCTCGGGGATCGCGTCGAGGTTGGCGATGATCTCCTCGATCGGCTTGTCGGCGTGCTCGGTCCCCTCGAGCGCGGCGTTGACCTTGTCCACGTACGCCTGATGGTGCTTGTCGTGGTGGAGGCGCATCGTCTGCTCGTCGATGTGCGGCTCCAGCGCGTCGTACGCGTACGGCAGGTCCGGGACGGAGTAGGCCATTCGATGCTCCCTTCGGTGAACTGGTTTTCGCAAGCTATCACTTGCTTATCCTGGGGGAGTGGAATCCGGGCTGCCCGAGCTGCCGCCCGCCCGGCGGGCGATCCTGGTGGCGCTGCGCAAGCGCGGGGAGGCCCGCGCCGACGAGCTCGCGCAGGTCCTCGGCGTGACCGCCAGCGCCGCCCGCCAGCAGCTCGCCCCGCTCGCCGCGGCCGGCCTGCTCGAGCACCGCGACGAGCGCGACGGGCCCGGCCGCCCGCGCCGCGTCTACCGGCTCTCGCCCGCCGCCGACGCGCTCTTCCCGAAGGCCTACGAGGAGCTGACCGCCGAGCTGCTCGACCACGTCGGCGCCGAGGACCCGGCGCTGCTGGTGCGCGCGTTCGACGCCCGCCGGCGGACCCGCGTCGCCCAGGCGCGGGCGCGCCTGGCCGGCGTCCGCGGCTTCGACGCGCGGGTGCGCGAGCTCGCCGCGATCCTCGACGAGGCCGGCTACCTCGCCGACGTCCAGCCGCTCGAGGGCGGCGGCTGGCGGCTCGTCGAGCACAACTGCGCGATCATCGCCGTCGCCCGCCGCCACGAGCACGCCTGCACGACCGAGCTGGGCTTCCTGCGCGAGGTCCTGCCCGACGCCGACGTCCGCCGCGTCGCGCACATCGTCAGCGGCTCGCCCGCCTGCGTCTACGAGGTGCGCCCGCGGGCCCGGCGGCCCCGCCCCCGCGGCGCGGGAGCGGGGCGGGCCGCTACGGGAGCGGCGTGATCGCGAGGTGCACGTCGCGGAAGACCGCGGTGCCCGTCCCGCACCCGCAGGCGCTCAGCGCGTAGCGCAGCTCGAACACGTGCGGGCCCGGCGTCGTGCGCAGGACGACCGGCGACGGGAGGCCGAGGACGCCGGCGCAGGTGCCGAGGAGGCTCGTCATCGGCGTGCCCCAGCGGCCCGGGGCCAGCGAGCCGAGCGTCGCGAACAGCGCCGGCGCCGGGTCGCAGACGCTGTCGTCGATCCCGGTGTCGACCGGCGCGCCGTCCTGGTAGAGCGCGACGAGCCCGTCGTCCTCGTCGCCGATCGCCGACGCCGTGACCTGGATCAGCCCCGAGGCGGGGACGGTGACCGTCACCTGCGGCCCGCCGAGGGCGACGTAGCCGCTCGTCTCGTCGGTCTCGACCGGCCCGGCGAGCGTGGCCTGGACGACCGGGGGCGCGCCCGTCCCGGGCGGGCCCTGCGGCCCGGCGGGTCCCTGCGGCCCGGCGGGTCCCTGCGGCCCGGCCGGCCCCTGCGGCCCGGTCTCGCCGCGCGGCCCCTGCGGGCCCTGGCGCCCGCGCGCGCCCCGCGGGCCGCGCCGGCCCCGGACCGTGCACACGCGCGTCCCGGTGCGCGCGTTGCGCCGGCACGTCGTCCGCTGCCGGCGCCGGCTCTGGCTGCGGCCCTGGCGCGAGCCCTGCGCGGCGGCGGCGGTCGTGTCGGTCGTCGCGGCCGGCGCCTTCGCGGCCGCGCCGGCCTGCCGCTCCGCGCCCGCCGCCGCGGGCAGCGCGAGCGTCGTCGCCGCGGCGAGCGCCGCGACCGTTGCCTTCCAACTGCGAGTCATCCTTCGTCCTCCGTCTGCGGCCTCTACGCTTCCGGCGACCGCTGCGCCGGCAAGGTACCGTTCGGCGCGGAGGAGCCTGCCGATGGACGACGCCCACGACGCCGAGATCCAGGTGACCGTCACGCACGTCGACGGCGCGACCGTCGTCGCCGTCGACGGCGAGCTCGACGCCGCCAGCACGCCCGCGCTCTCGGGTCCGCTCTCGGCCGCGGTCGCCGAGGGCGGCGCCGTCGTGCTCGACCTCTCCTCGGTCGGGTTCGTCGACTCCACCGGCCTGCACGCGATCATCGACGCGCGCAGCGAGGCCGACGAGCGCGGCGGCCGCCTCGAGCTCTGCTGCGAGGCCGACGGGCCGGTCGCGCGGGTCATCGAGGTCGCGCTGCCGGGGATGATCGAGCTGCATCCCGACCGCGAGTCCGCGCTCGCCGCCGCCGGCGACTGAGGCGCGGGCGGCGGGGGCGACCGCGGCCGCCGGTAGGGTGTGGCGGCGATGCAGGGAGGTCGACGACGGCTCGCGGCGTGCGCGGCCGCGGCATGTCTCGCGGCGGCCGGCTGCGGCGGGGACGACGGCGCCGAGCGCGACCGGGCGTACATCGAGCAGGTCAACGTCGCCGTCGAGCGCTTCGCGCGCGAGGCCGCCGAGCTCCCCTCGGGCTTCGAGGCCGAGACGCTGCGCACGTACTCGGCCGCGCTCGACCGCACCGCGCAGCGCCTGCGCGACATCGAGCCGCCGCCGTCGGTGAGGGCCCTGCACGAGCAGCTCGCCGAGGACGTCGCCGTCTACGCCGACGCCATCGAGGAGGCCGCCCGCGCCCCGCTCTCCCGCGACGCCGAGACGGTCGTCGCCGCCCAGCAGGACGTCCTGCGCGCGACCGAGACCGCGAACGCCGAGGTCAACCGGACGCTGCAGGCGATCGGCCGCACGCTCGACGCCGAGAGCGGCTGACGCTCAGGCCGCCGGCGCGTCGGGCCGGCCCCACGACAGGCGCGCGCCGGGCTCGGAGCCGGACCCGAAGACGTCGTCGAGGACCCGGGTCGGGTCGGCGACGCCCAGCTCCTCCTGCAGGTGGCGCCCGACCTCGCGGCGGGTCGCGCCGGCCACCGCGTGCTCGATGGCGACGAGCCGCACCCGGGCGGGGTCGGGCTCGTCGGCGCGGGGCGGCGGCGCCGCCTCGGGCGCGGGCGCCGGCGCGGCCGCGGCCGACGCCGCCGTCGCGGTGAGCGCCCGGGCCGCGGCCTCCAGGCGGGCGGTGACGTCGAGGAGCGCGGCGCCGAGCGCCTCGCCGCGCCGGTGCGTCTCGCCGGCGAGCGCGAGCGTGTCGTGGACGAGCCGCAGCAGCCGGGCCAGGTCGGCGGCCGCCGGAGGCTCGGCGGCGTCCAGGATCGCCCGGGCGCGCTCGGACAGCGACTGGCTCACGGCCGCGATGATATGCCGCCGCCCGGCTCGGACGCGCTGGCGCGGACCGCCTCGAGGAACGCCTCCCACGGCGTCGACCAGCGCGCGAGCGCCCCGGCGGCGGCGAGCGCGCCCGGGTCGTCGACCGCGCGGCTCCAGTCGAACGCCGCCCCGACCCACAGGGCGGCGCCGGCCGCGTCGAGTGCCCGGGCCGCCTCGAGCACCTGCGCGGGCGGGCCGTCGAGCGGCGCGTACGTCGGCATCCACACCGCGTCGCCGCGCCACAGCGGCCCGTCGTGGTAGCCGAGCGCGTCGAGGCTGCCGTGCCCGGCGGCGACGACCTCGTAGCGGCGGGCGAGCTCGTCCCACTGCGACCAGTCGAAGCGGTCGTACGGCGGGACGAACACGGTCGGGCGGATCGCGGCCGCGGCCAGCTCCTCGGCGGCGAGGTCGAGCCGCTCGGCCAGCTTCCGGCGGCTCAGGCCCGCGAGCTCGGAGCGGCGCGCCTCGCCGCGGCGGCGGGTGCGGTGGTCGAGCCCGTGGGCGGCGAACATGACGCCGTCGTGGCGCAGCTGCGCCAGCAGCTCGAGCTCGTCGTCGCGCAGCGGGCGCCAGCCTTCGGCCTTGGGGTCTCCGGGCCGGTGCGAGACGCGCGGCGTCACCGCGACCAGGTAGCGCAGGCCGGCGTCGAGCATCGCGCGGTGGAAGGCGGCGAAGCGCGCGGTGCCGTGGCGCTCGGGGTCGTCGTCGGCGAGCGGGTGGGGGAAGGCGCCGGCGCGGACGAGCAGCCGCGGCGGCCCGGCGGCCGCGTCGCCGAGGACGGCGCGGCGGGCGGCCATCGCCCGCTCGACGGTCTCGCGCTCGAAGCGCAGCGAGCCGCCCGCCATGAGCCGCCGCTGCAGCCGCCGGCTCAGCAGCGACGGGACGTGGCGGGTGCGGGTCGCCTCGCGGACCTCGACCCGCGCGAGCTGGGAGGGGCGCACGGCGCCCGCCGCCAGCTCGGGGGAGAACAGCAGCCGCCGGCTGCGCTCGCTGTTGCGACGGGAGAGGTCCTGGGCCATGGCCCCTATTGTGGAGCCGTGTCCCCGTTCTGGATCTGGACGCAGGTCGCGATCGTGGTGTTCGTGCTCATCGGCATCGTGATCGGCGCCGTGAACATGCTCTGAGCCCCGCCTCGCGCGCCCGGGCCGCCGATATGATCGCGCGCGTTCCGGGACGGGAAACGGCGAGAGGATTCGGATGTTCAAGTCGATCGTGGTGGGCACCGACGGCTCCGAGACGGCGTCCGAGGCCGTGCGCCAGGCCGTCGAGCTCGCGCGCGACATCGGCGCGAAGATCCGGCTCGTCAGCGCGTACGAGCCGGTGCCGGCCTCGCGCCTGCGCGTCGAGAAGCAGCAGGTCCCCCAGGACGTGCAGTGGATGGTCAACCCGCGCGAGGACGTCGACGCGACGCTCGAGGACGCCGCCGAGATGGTGCGGACGGCCGGGGTCGAGGTCGAGACCTACGCGCGCCAGGGCGACCCGGCCGACGCGATCCTCGACGTCGCCGAGGAGACCGAGGCCGACCTGATCGTCGTCGGCAACAAGGGCATGACCGGCGCGAAGCGGTTCCTGCTCGGGTCGGTGCCGAACAAGGTCAGCCACCACGCCCCGTGCTCGGTGCTCATCATCCGGACGACGTGAGCAGCGCCTGGAACGGGCTCGCGGTCGCCGCGTTCGCGCTGATCAGCCCCGCCCCGTAGCGGCGGTCGTAGCCGGGCGCCCCGAGGTCGCGCGCCGTCGCCTTCAGGTGCGCGCGGATCCGCTCCGGCGTCGGGTCGGGGCCGAGGACGCCGGTGGCGAGGATGAGCGCGATGACGCCCGACACGTGCGGCACCGCCATCGACGTGCCCTCGTAGCCGGACGGCAGGCCGAAGCGCGACGGGTCCCGGCCGATGAACGTCATCTGGTAGATGTCGAGCCCGGGCGGGAGGTCGAGCCGGCAGCGCGGGTCGTCGGGCAGGTCGGCGTCGGCGCCGCCGCCCGGCGCGACGACGTCGATCCCGCGCCCCTCGTTGGAGAAGTCCGACAGGCAGCCGTGCTGGGTCGTGGCGCCGACCGCGATCACCTCGGGCGCGCGCGCCGGGTAGGTCACCTCCTTGCCGGCCTCGTTGCCCGAGGCGCCGACGAGGACGGCGCCGCGCCGGTGGGCGTAGCGGATCGCGCGCAGCAGCCCGCGGATCTCCGAGCGGCGGACGGTCCCCGGGAACTCGAGCGAGAGGTTGATGATGTCGGCCCCGTTGCGGGCAGCGAAGCGCACCCCCTTGGCGATGACGTTCGCGTCGCCCTCGCCGCGCGAGTCGAGCACCCGCACCGGCATGATCGTCGCCTCGTAGGCGATCCCGGTGACGGCGATCCCGTTGTTCGTGCGCTCGGCGATCGTCGAGGCGACGTGGGTGCCGTGGCCGTTGTGGTCGTCGGGGTAGGGGTCGTCGTCGACGAAGTCCCAGCCCTTGGCGAACGTCGTGCCGACGAGGTCGGGGGAGCGGCGGAAGCGCCCGTGGTCGCGGTAGGCGACGCCGGTGTCGAGGACGGCGACGACGACGCCGCGGCCCCCGGGCCGCCCGGCGGCGGCGGCGCGCGCCCACGCGGGCTCGACGTCGATGCCGTACTCGGCGGCCAGGAAGTTCCACTGCAGCTCGCGCCAGCCGCCGGGCGTGCTCGTGCGGCCCGGGTCGTCGGGCGTCGGCAGGACCGGCGCCGCCTGCGCGATGCGCGCCTTCGGCCCGTCCGCCTCGGCGACGGCGGGGACGGCGGCGGCCGCCACGAGGGCGGCGGCGAGCGCGGCGAGCGGGCGAGGACAGGGCATGATGCGGGTCTGGATGATGGACGAGCAGCGGCCGGCAGGCGACGATCGGTTCATGCGCGAGGCGATCGCGGAGGCGCGTCGTGCGCTGGAACACGACGACGTGCCGATCGGCGCGGTCGTCGTCCACGACGGCGAGGTGATCGGGCGGGGCCACAACGAGCGCGAGCTGCGCGAGGACCCGACGGCCCACGCCGAGATCCTCGCGCTGCGCGAGGCGGCCGCCGCGCTCGGCTCCTGGCGCGTGCTCGACTCGGTCCTCTACGTGACGCTCGAGCCGTGCGCGATGTGCGCGGGCGCGATCGTCCTGGCCCGGGTGCCGCGCGTCGTCTACGGCTGCGCCGACCCGAAGGCCGGGGCGGCCGGGTCGGTCCTCGACGTGCTCGCCGAGCCGCGGCTCAACCACCGCCCGGTCGTCGAGGGCGGCGTGTTCGCCGACGAGTGCGCGGCGCTGCTGCGCGACTTCTTCGCCGCCCGGCGCGGACGGCGCTAGAGGCCCGGCGGCAGCGCGCGCGGCGCCCAATGCCCGCCCCGGCCGACCGCGCCTCGCGGGCGCGCGATCTCGCCGCGCGTGGGACGAGACGGTCGAGCGGGTCTCCACGCTCGGGCACGGGCCCAGGCCGGCCCAGAGCGAGCCTTCGACCGTCCACCGGGTCAGCGGCCCGCGCGACGTCGTCGTCGGCGCGGCCGGCTCGATGCCCGGCGAGCCGCACGAGCTGTGGCGCGCCCGAGACCCGAAGGACCACCACGTCGAGTACGGGTGCTCGTGCATGGGGTACGAGATCCCCGGCGGGCTCGGCGTGACGCCCGCCGATCCCGACTGCGAGGTGTTCGTCCTGGTCGGCGACGGGCCGTACCTGATGATGGGCTCGGAGATCGCGACCGCGGCCCAGGAGCGGCTGAGGCTGACGATCGTGCTCGTCCAGAGCCATGGGTTCGCGTCGATCGGGGCGCGGGCCGTCCGGGTCGAGACGATCGCCGAGCTGGAGGACGCGTTGCGGGCGGCGGCCGCCGCCGACGGGACGGCGGTCACCCAGGTCGAGACCGACCCGCTCGTCCCCGCCCCGTCGTCGGAGGCGTGGCGGGACATGCCGGTCGCCGAGGTCGCCGGGCTTGAGAGCGCCCGGGCCGCGCGCGCCGAGTCCGAGCACAGCAAGCAGGCCCAGCGCCCGTACCCGGCGCCGGGCGGACCCGTGGAGGCAACGCGATGAGCGCGACGACGTCGAGGACGATCGACCACCGCATCGCCGGCCGCAGCGTGCCGGCGACGTCGGGGCGGACGGCGCCGGTGTGGGACCCGGCGACCGGCGAGGAGCAGGCGCGGGTCGGGCTCGCGTCGGCCGCGGACGTCGACGCCGCGGTCCGGGCCGCGACGGCGGCGTTCGAGCGCTGGAGCGAGGTGTCGCTGACCCGGCGGGCCCGGATCATGTTCCGCTTCCGCGACCTCGTCGACGAGCACCTCGACGAGCTGGCCCGGGTCGTCGCCTCCGAGCACGGCAAGGTCGTCGAGGACGCCAAGGGCGAGATCATCCGCGGCCTGGAGGTCGTCGAGCTCGCCTGCGGGCTGCCGCACCTGCTCAAGGGCGAGTTCTCCGACCAGGTCTCCGGCGGGGTGGACGCGCTCGCCTTCCGCCAGCCGCTCGGCGTGTGCGCGGGGATCACCCCGTTCAACTTCCCGGTCATGGTCCCGATGTGGATGCACCCGATGGCGATCGCGACCGGCAACACGTTCGTGCTCAAGCCGTCGGAGCGCGACCCGTCGGCGTCGAACCTCGTGGCGGAGCTGTACGCGGAGGCGGGGCTGCCGGAGGGCGTGTTCAACGTCGTCCACGGCGACCGGGAGGCGGTCGACGCGCTCCTCGCCCACCCGGACGTCGCCGCCGTCTCGTTCGTCGGATCGACCCCGGTCGCGCGGTACGTCCACCGGACGGCGTCCGAGCACGGCAAGCGGGTGCAGGCGCTCGGCGGGGCGAAGAACCACGCGGTCGTCCTGCCCGACGCCGACCTCGGCTTCGCCGCCGCGCAGCTGACCGCCGCCGGCTACGGGTCGGCCGGGCAGCGCTGCATGGCGATCTCGGTCGTCGTCGCCGTCGGCGAGGTCGCCGACCCGCTCGTCGAGCGGCTGTCGGCGCGGGCGCGCGAGGTGCGCGTCGGCCCGGGCCTGGACCCGGAGTCGGAGATGGGGCCGGTCGTCACGCCCGAGGCGCGCGACCGCATCCGCGCGTCCATCGCCACGGGCGAGCGGGCGGGCGCGACGCCGGTCGTCGACGGGCGCGAGCTCGAGGTCGACGGCGGCGGCTTCTTCGTCGGGCCGACCCTGTTCGACCACGTGACCCCCGACATGGAGATCTACCGCGACGAGATCTTCGGGCCGGTCCTCGGGGTCGTGCGCGTCGGGTCGCTCGACGAGGCGATCGCGCTCATCAACCGCAATCGCTTCGCCAACGGCGCGGCGATCTTCACCGGGTCCGGCGAGGCGGCGCGGACGTTCCAGCGCCGCGTCGAGGTGGGGATGGTCGGCGTGAACGTCCCGATCCCGGTCCCGATGGCGTTCCACTCGTTCGGCGGCTGGAAGGACTCGCTGTTCGGCGACCACCACATCCACGGCCCGGAGGGGATCCGCTTCTCCACGCGCGCGAAGGCGGTGACCGTCCGCTGGCCGGAGCGCCACGACGACGGCGCCGGCGGCGGGATGAGCTTCCCGACCGCCTCCTGACGCCGGGCGCCCGCGGGCCGGCGCTATCCTCCGTGACCGCCCGCCCAAGGCCCGTGGAGGGGTGCCGGAGTGGTTGAACGGGGCGGTCTCGAAAACCGTTGTAGGGGCAACCCCCCTACCGAGGGTTCGAATCCCTCCCCCTCCGCTGCAGTCGGCCGGAGCCCCGCAGGGTTCCGGCCGCTCTCGTTCGGCGGGACGTGCGGCACCTGGCATCGGACAGGTCGATGTCATGTGCCGAACGTCCAGTGGCGCGCGCCGCAGCGCGGCGCCGGGCGGGGCGAGGACGCCGCGGGGGCGTCGCGGCGCCCGCCCTCGCGCGCCCGCTGCGGGATGCTCGCCGGATGACCACTCTCAGCGCCCAGCTCGTCGGCGGCCCGACGGCCGTCCTCCGGTACGCCGGCCTGAGCTGGCTGACCGACCCGACGTTCTCCCCGCCCGGGGAGTACGAGGGCGGCCTCGTGAAGACGACGGGGCCCGCGATCGAGGCGGACGCGATCGAGCCGATCGACGTCGTGCTCCTCTCCCACGACCAGCACGCCGACAACCTCGACCCGGCCGGCCGGGCCTTCCTGCCGCGCGCCGGGGTCGTCATCACGACGGCGGCCGGGGCCGAGCGGCTCGAGCCCGACGCCGTCGGCCTCGACCCGTGGGCCTCGGTCGACGTCCCGCGGCCCGGCGGCGGCGCCGTGACCGTCACCGCGGTCCCCGCCCAGCACGGCCCCGACGGGACCGACCACATCACCGGCCCGGTCACCGGCTTCGTCCTCGACGGCGACGGGCTCGACCGCGTCTACGTCTCCGGCGACAACGCCTCGCTCGACGTCGTCCGCGGCATCGCCGAGCGCGTCGGCCCGGTCGACGTCGCCGTCCTGTTCGCCGGC
>JADGIB010000374.1 GCA_019683665.1 Solirubrobacteraceae bacterium | reverse complement strand
GGGTGGGCGGGGTCGTGTCGGCGATCCGCCCGTCCGCGTCGACGGTGAGCCGCAGCGCGCGCGTGCCGGGGTCGCGCCGCAGCGTCGCCGTCCGCGTGAAGCCGCCGACGATCGGGTTGACGAGCAGGGCCCAGTCGCCGGCCGGCAGCGGGGCGCCGCCGGCGGCGGTGGCCGGGTCGAGCGTCGTGCGCACGGCCAGGACCGGGCGCCCCCGGCGGCCGAGGCGCAGCTCGGCCTCCCCGGGGACGAGGAACTCGGCCTTGTCGGCCTTGCTCTGCAGGAGGAGCTGGAGCGTGCCGCGGTCGAAGCGCTCGGTCGCGTCGAGCGCCTCGGCGGGCAGCCGGCGGCGCAGCTCGGGCGGGGCGAGCCAGCGGACGCGGCCGCCGCGGCGGCGGCGGAAGGCGAGCGGCTGCTGCGCGCCCTCGATCGTCGCCTCGACGTCGAGGTCGAGGCGGCCGTCGCGGGGCGTGACGCGCACGCGGCCGCGGGCGCGCAGCTGGCGCTCGAAGTCGGCCAGCAGCTTCAGGCCCTCGAAGTCGCCCTCGCGCAGCAGGTGCGAGCGCACGCGCAGGTGGAAGGGCAGGAGCGCCTCGTGGCGGTCGTCGAAGCGCTCGTGCGCGAGATCGCGGATGACCTCGTAGAGCTCGCGGTTGTACTCGGGGTCGGTCTCCTCGCGGCGGGCGAACGCGCCGCCGCCGACGCGCTTGAGGAGCTTGCTGCGGTACCAGTGGACGAAGAGCTCGTCGCGCTGCGGCCCGGGCTCGGTGTGCTCCTCGATGAGGTCGAGGACCTCGCGCAGGTTCTGGAAGTAGCCGTGCGGGTCCATCCGCGCGAACGACGCGCTCGCGTCGCGCAGCATCCAGTGGTAGCAGGGGTAGTCGGCGAGGACCGAGATCGTGCGCGCGTGGAAGTACGCGTGCATGACGAAGACGTGGTCCTCGAGCCGGCGGCGGCCCTCCGGGAAGCGGATCCCGTGCTCGGCCAGGAACGCGCGGCGGAAGAGCTTGTGCGGCGACAGGAGCGTGACGAGCGGCGGCCAGTCGAGCGTCACGCCGGTGCGGTTGCGCCGGAACAGCGGGCGCGGCACGAACTTGCCGTGGCCGACGACCTTGCCGACGACGACGTCGGCGTCGTCGGCCTTCGCCTTCGCGTACCAGCGCTCGAGCGCCTCGTGGCCGAGCCAGTCGTCGTTGTCGACGTAGAGGACGTACTCGCCGCGGGCGGCGTCGGTGCCGACGTTGCGCGGGCGGCCGGGCCAGCCCGAGTTCGGGATGTGGATCGTGCGAACGTGGTCGTGCTCGGCGGCGAGCGCGTCGAGGCGGGCGGGCGTCTCGTCCGTGGAGCCGTCGTCGACGAAGATGACCTCGTAGTCGGAGGCCGGCATCGACTGGTCGAGCACGGTCCGGATGAGGTCGTCGATGTTGGAGCCGGGGTTGTAGACCGGCACGATGACGGAGACCTTCGGCACGCGGCGCGCAACATAGCCGCTCGTGCCGGGTTTCCGAAGTGCCGATGATCCGGTCGATGCTCCGCTCCCTCACCGCCTTCTCCGCCGCCGTCTGCGCGGCCCTGCTCGCCGCCGTCCCGGCCGGCGCCGTCGTCGAGCAGGTCCCCTGCCTCCCCGACCGTCCCGAGCCGGTCTGCTGGTCGTGGACGGCGACGGTCACCCACATCTCCGACGGCGACACGCTCGACGTCGTCTTCCACGACCCGGTCGAGCCGCGCAGCGCCCGGGTGCGGATCAACGGCATCCAGGCGATGGAGCTGACCCGCTACAGCCAGCGGCGCGAGCTGCGCCAGGGCGAGTGCCACGCGGTCGAGGCGACGGCGCGCCTGGAGGAGCTCGTCGCCGCGTCGGGCGGGCTCGTGCGGCTGACGGCCCAGAACCCGGACGCGCGCTCGGGCGCGCGGCTGCGCCGGTCGGTCGCCGTCCTCCTCGACGGGCGGTGGGTCGACGTCGGCCGGGTGCTCGTCTCCGAGGGCCACGCGCTGTGGCTGCCCAACCGCGGCGAGTGGGCCTGGAACGAGACGTACAACGCGGCCTCGCAGGCGGCGGCGAAGGCGGGCGCGAACCTGTGGAACCCGGCGTACTGCGGGGGCGCGCCGCCGGCGGCGCTGAAGCTGTGGGTCCACTGGGACGCCGACGGCAACGACAACCAGCGCCCCGACGACGAGTGGGTGCGCATCCGCAACCTCGACACCCAGCCGGTGTCGCTCGGCGGCTGGGTGCTGCGCGACTCGAGCCTGGCCCGGTTCTGGTTCCCGGCCGACACGGTCGTCCCGCCGGGCGGGACGATCACCGTGCAGGTCGGCCGCGGCAACGGGTCGCTGCTGACCTGGGGCCTGGGCGGCGGGATCTTCAACAACGTCGACCCGGCCCGCGGGGTCGGCGACGGCGCCTACCTGTTCGACCCGGCCGGCAACCTGCGCGCGTGGATGGTCTACCCGTGCCGGGTCGACTGCACCGACCCGAACGCCGGCGCCTTCGAGCTGCGCGTGCAGGCGACGGGGCGCGAGATGGTCGCGGTCCGGTCCCTGGCCGAGCAGCCCGTCGACCTCGACGGCTACGAGCTGTCGGTGGGCGCGCGGGCGTACGCGTTCGGGCCGGGGTCGGTGATCGAGCCGGGCGAGACGCTGCGCGTGCGCTTCGACGGCTCGCCGCGCGACGACACGCGCCTGGACCGGGTCTGGCCGCTGGGCCCGGGCGCGCTGCGCAACGCGGGCGGGGCGGCGCGGCTGCGCACCTACGACGGGATCGTGCTCGCCTGCCGGGCCTGGGGCAGCGGCAGCTGCTGAGGGGGCCGGCTAGCCGGCCGGCGCGGGCTCGGGCGCCGGCGCCCGCGCCGGCTCGGCGGCCTCGGCCGGGGGCGGTCGGTTATACACATCTGACGCAGCCG
>JADGIB010000373.1 GCA_019683665.1 Solirubrobacteraceae bacterium | reverse complement strand
GTGTGACGCCCCGGGGCGCCCCGGGGTCGCCCGAGGCCCCCGCCCGCGCCGTACGATCGCCCCCGATGGGCCCGATCGCCGCCTCCCGGCCGATCGCCGCACCCCCGCCGGCGGCCTACGCGCTGCTGGCGGACCTGCGCGCGCACTGGGCGCTGGCCGACCACTGGACCGAGGTGCGCGCGCTCGGCGACGACGGCGGGACGATCCGGCTGCGCGGCCCGCTCGGCATCCGCCGGACGGTCCGGGTGCGGGTGCGCCGGCGCGTGCCGCCGCGCGAGCTGGACGGGATCGCCGAGCTGGGCCGCGCGACGCGCGCCGAGGTGCGCTGGCTGCTCGAGCCCGACGGGGCGGGCGGGACGCTCGTGACGCTCTCGGCCCGGGTCCTGCGGGCGGGCCTCGCCGACCGCCTCCTGCTCGCGCTCGGCGCCCGCCGGTGGCTGGCCTGGCGGTTCGCCGTCACGCTCCGTCGAATGGACCTGACCGTTCGATCGGATGGCGAACGCTATGAGCGCATCAGTGCCAACTGATACGTTCCCGGCGTTGGTCCGGGGAGAGGGCCCCGGCGAGAGGATCATCGGAGGAACCGGCTGCTATGGCCACGGGTACCGTGAAGTGGTTCAGCGACGAGAAGGGGTTCGGGTTCATCACCCCGGACGAGGGCTCGCGCGACCTCTTCGTCCACCACAGCTCGATCATCGCGGAGGGCTACCGCACGCTGGCCGAGGGCGCGAAGGTCTCCTACGACGAGGAGGTCGGCGAGAAGGGCCCGAAGGCCGTCAACGTCGTGAAGCTCTGACGTCGGCGCGACCAGGCCTTCGACGTCCCCGTC
The DNA here is from genome assembly GCA_019683665.1 of Solirubrobacteraceae bacterium. GTDB lineage: Bacteria > Actinomycetota > Thermoleophilia > Solirubrobacterales > Solirubrobacteraceae > Capillimicrobium. Next base: position 2,072 of record JADGIB010000373.1, on the reverse strand, counting down.
CCCGTCGGCGGCGCGGGCGGGGCTAGTGCTCGGCGACGCGGGCGCCGTCAGGCTCCATCGGGAGTCCGGCGGCGTCCCACGCCAGCATGCCGCCGGCCATGGAGTACGCCTCGACGCCGGCGGCGCGCAGGGCCTGGGCGGCCATGAGCGAGCGCCCGCCGGCCCGGCACAGGACGACGACCGGCGCGGACGGGTCGAGCGTGCCCGCCTGCGAGGAGAGGTCCCCGAGGGGGATGTGGCGGGCGCCGGGGATCCGGCCCGCGTCCCACTCGTGCTGCTCGCGGACGTCCACGAGCGTGACGCCCTCGGCCTGCAGCTCGGCGGCGCGCTGGGCGCTGACCTCGATGTCGGGTTCGGCCATGGCCGGCAGGGTACCCGGCAGCGGCCCGCGCGCGGGCGGGCCCCGGTAGACCTCGCGTCGTGCGCTGGATCGTCGACGGGATGAACGTCATCGGCGCGCGCCCGGACGGCTGGTGGCGCGACCGGGCGGGCGCGCAGCGGCGCCTGGCCGGCGAGCTGGCGGCCTGGGCCGCGCGCGACGGCGAGGAGGTCGCCGTCGTCTTCGACGGCCGCCCGCATCCGGTCGCGGCCGGCGGGATCGAGGTCGCGTTCGCCGCGCGGCGCGGCCCCGGCGCGGCCGACGACGCGATCGTCGCCCGGGTCGCGGCCGACCCGCGGCCGGCCGAGCTGCGCGTCGTCACCTCCGACCGCGACCTCGCGCGCCGCCTCGCCCCGCGCGGCGCCGAGGTCGTCGGCCCGTCCGCCCTGCGCGAGCGGATGGCCCCCTGACGGCCGGTGCCGGATCGCCGTTGTCGGATCGTGGTCGGTATCCGGCCTGCATCCGACAACCATCCGGGTACGGCCCAGGGCCGGCGCGCCTCAGCCCCAGAACAGGTTGTACATCCCGAACACGCGGTCCGGGTCGAAGGCCGGCGGCGGCCCGAGCCGCATCCGCACCGCCTCGTTGATCGGCTGGAACCCCCAGGCGCGCAGCGCGCGCACCGCGCCGGCGTTCGCGTCGGGCAGGCTGACCGTCAGCGGGGAGCCGGGGACGCGGCGCAGCACCGACAGGAGCGCGACCCCGGCCTCGCGGTCGGCGGCGACGACGCTCGGGCCCAGGCCCCACGGCGAGCGCAGCGCGCTGCCGGCGACGCGCCCGGCCCGCTCGACGACGAGCCCGGTGAGCGCGCCGTTCATCTGCTCGAGCACCGGCGAGCGGTCCTCGCCGGTCGCGGCCGCGTCGAGCGCGAGGACGGCGGGGACGTCGGCGGCCATGAGCGGGCGCACGCCCTCGCCGACCGGCGCGCCGCGCGGCGGCGCCGCGTCGCGCCACGCGCGGACCGGCCCCTCCGCCTCGAAGCCGACGCGCTCGTAGACGGGCCGCCCGGCCGCGGTCGCGAACAGCAGCGCCGTCCGCGCCCCGAGCTCGCGCAGCCGCGCGACGCACGCCTCGGTCAGCGCGCGCCCGACGCCGCGGCGGCGGGCGTGGCCGGCGACGCCGACCGCGCCGATCCAGCCGGTCGCGCCGAACCCGGCGACGGCAGCGCCGCCGACGACCTGGCCGTTGCGCAGGGCGACGAGGACATCGCCGGTCGGCGACGCGATCGGGTAGCGCAGGAGCTGTCCGACGTTCGCGCCCAGGCCGCTGGAGCGCAGGACGTCGACGATCGGCGCGATCTCCGCGGCGCGGGCAGAGCGGACCTCGACCGTCATCCGGCCGCGAGACTACCTCCGCCGGTTCAGGCGTAGGGGTCCGGCGGGCGGTCGGCCGCGGGGGCGCGGCGCCCGGAGGTGGCGCGCGCGACGAAGACGAGCGAGAGGACGAGCCCGGCGGCGCCGACGATCATGAGGATCAGGCCGACCGTGGCGAGCTCGACGCCCGAGACGTCGGCGGTCACCGCGAAGCGCAGGATCGCGCCGACGGCGATGAGGAGGAGCGAGGTGCCGATGCCCACGGCGCCCCGTTACCCACCTGCCGGGCGCCCAACCGCGGGCCGGCGTCCGCGCCCCGGTAGCATCGGGACATGCAGCTCGCCGTCGACCGGCCCGCCGCCCCCGCCGAGCTGCCGGAC
>JADGIB010000372.1 GCA_019683665.1 Solirubrobacteraceae bacterium | reverse complement strand
AACGTCGAGGAGTTCGGCACCGAGCGCGTCCTGCGCCTCACCCGCGAGGAGATCGAAGACCGCGTCCAGCACCTCGGCGCGATCACCCGGCTCCCCCTCGACTAGCCCCGGCGCGCCCAGCCGGTTGTTCGCGGCCCGCCCGCGCGGGTAGGTTCCGACGGGGTGGGATGGACCTTCGTCTACCTGATGGTCGTGCTGAAGCTGCCGATCATCGCGCTGCTGCTGATCGTCTGGTGGGCGATCCGCCAGCGCCCCGATGCGGGCGAGCCGCCGGCCGACGACGGCGACGGCGGCAGCCGCCGGCCGCGCCACCCGCGCCCGCCGCTGCGCCCGCTCCCGCGCCGCGGGCCGCACCACGGCGCCGCGCCGCCCGCCCCGCCCGCGCGCGTCCGCGCCGTCGCCTCGAGCGCGGGCCGCGGTCACGGCGCCGCGCACTGACCGCCGGCCGCCGCCGCGCGGGCGGGCCGATCACTAGGCTGCCCGCCCATGGGCAGCGTCCTCTCCGACGGAACGATCAAGCGCCTCGTCGAGGAGCAGCGGATCCGCATCGACCCGTGGGATCCCTCGCTGGTCCAGCCGGCGAGCGTGGACCTGCGCCTCGGGAACTCGTTCCGGGTGTTCCACAACCACCGCGCGTCGGCGATCGACCTGCGCGAGCCGCCGCGCAACCTCACCGAGCACGTGACCGTGCCCGACGACCGGGCGTTCGTCATCCACCCCGGCGAGTTCGTGCTCGGCGTCACCGTGGAGCGCGTCGAGCTGCCCGACGACATCGTCGCGCGGATCGAGGGCAAGTCGTCGCTCGGGCGCCTCGGCCTCATCGTCCACGCGACCGCCGGCTTCGTCGACCCCGGGTTCGCCGGGACGCTCACGCTCGAGATCCACAACCTCACCCGGATCCCGATCAAGCTCTACCCGAGCCTGCCGATCGCGCAGCTCTCGTTCATGCACCTGGACCGCCCCGCCGAGATCCCCTACGGGTCCCCGGAGCTGGGCTCCCACTACCACGGGCAGGTCGAGGCGACCGAGAGCCGGTACGGTTTGCCGACATGAGCGTCCTCTCCACGATCCTCGCCGCGACCGAGGCCTCCGAGGAGACCTCGAAGGCCCCCTTCTACATCGTCGGCCTCGCGCTCGCCGCCTGGGCCGTGATCATCGGCATCGCGGGGATGGTGCGCCCGAACCTGCCCAGCACGTCGGGGCCCGCTCGCCTCATGGTCCTCGTCACCGTCCTGCTCGTCGCGGGCACGATGTCGACGGCGATCATCACCGCGTGACGGCGGGCACGGGCCCAGCGACACCAGCGACGGACCGGTCGCGGGCCGAGACGCTCTCGGCGCGCCCGCACGCGCCCGCGGCGACGGCCGACTGAGCCGGACGCCGCCCGGGAAGCCTCCCCTCTACGCTGTCCGCAAGGAGCGAGGAGAGCCCCCGATCGACGAGACACAGGAGCCAGCGTGAGCAGCGAGACGACAACCCAGCGCGTATCGGGCGACGGCACCTCCGGCGCTCCGACGCTGACCGTCACCGACAACCGGACGGGGAAGACGTACGAGATCCCGATCACCGACGGGACCGTCCGGGCCATGGACTTCCGTCAGATCAAGGTCGACGAGAACGACTTCGGCCTGATGACCTACGACCCGGCGTTCACGAACACCGCCTCGTGCCGGTCGGCGATCACCTTCATCGACGGCGACGCCGGGATCCTCGAGTACCGCGGGTATCCGATCGAGCAGCTGGCCGAGCAGTCCACCTACCTCGAGGTCGCCTACCTCCTCATCCACGGCGAGCTCCCGACGCAGGCGCAGCTCGACCAGTGGACGCACGACATCACCGTGCACACGTTCGTGCACGAGAACATCAAGAGCTTCATGCAGGGCTTCCGCCACGACGCCCACCCGATGGGGATGCTCTGCGGGTCGGTCGGCGCGCTGTCGACGTTCTACCCGGACGCCAACGACATCAAGGACCCCGAGAACCGGGCCATCCAGACGATCCGCCTCATCGCGAAGATGCCGACGCTCGCGGCGTTCGCCTACCGGCACGCGATGGGCCAGCCGTACGTGTACCCGGACAACGACCTCAGCTATCCGGGGAACTTCCTGAGCATGATGTACAAGATGACCGAGCTGAAGTACGAGCCGGACCCCCGGCTCGAGCGGGCGCTCGACATCCTGTTCATCCTGCACGCCGACCACGAGCAGAACTGCTCGACGAACGCGGTCCGCGCCGTCGGCTCCTCCCAGGTCGACCCGTACTCGGCGGTCGCCGCTGGTGTCGCCGCCCTCTACGGCCCGCTGCACGGCGGTGCGAACGAGGCGGTGCTGCGGATGCTCCAGCGCATCGCCACGAAGGACAACATCCCCGACTTCATCGAGGGCGTGAAGGCGGGCAAGGAGCGCCTGATGGGCTTCGGCCACCGGGTCTACAAGAACTACGACCCGCGCGCGAAGATCATCAAGAAGGCGACCGAGGACGTCTTCGAGGTCACCGGCGTCAACCCGCTGCTGGAGATCGCCGTCGAGCTGGAGAAGATCGCCCTCGAGGATGACTACTTCGTCTCGCGCCGCCTCTACCCGAACGTCGACTTCTACTCGGGCCTCATCTACGAGGCGCTCGGGCTGCCGGTGACGATGTTCCCGGTCATGTTCGCGATCCCGCGCACGTCGGGCTGGATCGCGCAGTGGCTGGAGATGGTCCAGGACCCCGAGCAGAAGATCGCCCGCCCGCGCCAGATCTACACGGGCGAGCGCCGGCGGGACTACGTCCCGATCAACCAGCGGTAGGGAGACGCCGGCCCGGAGGGCCGGTCCCTCAGCGGGTGCTCGCCCGGGGGCGAGACCGGCGGGACCCCCGCCCGAGCGACCTCAGCGGACCGGCCCGGGGACGCGCGTCCCCGGGCCGGTCGCGCTCCGGGGG
>JADGIB010000371.1 GCA_019683665.1 Solirubrobacteraceae bacterium | reverse complement strand
GCTAGAGCGGCAGCAGCGAGCGCGGCACGCCGCCGCCGCCGATCAGGCCCGGCCCGACGTGCGTGCCGATCACCGGGCCGATCTCGGAGACGAAGACCGGGTCGGTCCCGAAGATCTCGCGCCCGGCGTCCACGAGCCGCGCGGCGACGTCGGGCGCCTGGATGTGCTGCACGACCCAGCCGTCGACGCCGTCGGCCTTCAGCGTCCGGAACATCTCCACGAGCCGGTCGAACGCGCGCCCCGACGTGCGCACCCGCTCGATCGGGACGATGTCGGACTGCACCGACAGGATCGGCTTGATCCTCAGCGCGCTGCCGACCATCCCCTGCGCCTTGCCGATCCGCCCCCCGCGGACGAGGTACTCGAGCGTGTCGATCGCGAACCACAGCGTCAGGCGCTCGCGGGCCTCGCGCGCCCGGGCCAGGCACGCCTCGATCCCGATCCCCTCGCGGGCGCCGCCGGCCGCCGCGACGGCCATGAGGCCCAGCCCGCCGCAGGCGGTCGTCGAGTCGAGCACGTGGACCCGGCCCGGCGGGCACTGCGCGGCCGCCTGGCGGGCCGCCTCCACCGTCCCGGAGATGCCGCCCGACAGGTGGATCGAGATGATGTCCCGGCCCGCGTCCAGGAGCGGCTCGTAGACGGCCAGGAAGTCGCCGACCGACGGCTGCGAGGTCGTCGGCAGGTCCCGGGCCGCGCGCAGCCGCTCGTAGAACGCGTCGAACGACCCCATCTCGGACTCGCGCTGCTGGCGGTCGGGCCAGTTGACGTAGAGCGACACCTCCGAGAGCTCGAAGCGCTCCACGAACTCGCGCGGCAGGTAGTGCGTCGTATCGGTGACGATGGCGACCCCGGACATGGGCGCCGACCCTACTCGCTTCGCCCGCCGGCGCGCGAGCATGATCTAGCCTGCCCGGCGTGAGCACGCTCGTGACCGGAGGGGCCGGCCTGCTCGGCTCGCACGTCGCGCGGCTGCTGGCCGAGCGCGGCGACGACCTGCGGCTCGTCGTCCGCCGCACGACGCGGCGCGACAACCTCGAGGGGCTCGACGCGCGCCTGGTCACGGCCGACCTGCTCGACCGGGCCGCCGTGCGCCGGGCGATGCGCGGCGTCGAGCGCGTCTTCCACGTCGCCGGGACGACGAACCTGCGCGCATCCCGCGCCCGCCTGTACCGCCTCAACGTCGAGACGACGCGGATCGTGCTCGAGGAGGCGCTGCGGGCCGGGGTGGAGCGGGTCGTCTTCACCTCCTCGGCCGTCGCGGTCGGCCCGGCCGCGCCCGGCTCGACCGCCGACGAGACCCAGCGCTTCTCCGGCGACACGGCCCGCGTGCCGTACGTGACCGCCAAGCGCGAGGCCGAGGTCGAGGCGCTGCGGATCGGCGCGCGCGGGCTGCCGGTCGTGATCGTCAACCCCGCGCACGTGTTCGGGCGCGGCGACGTGAACCGCTCCTCGACCGACGTCGTGCGCCGCTTCCTGCGGCGCGAGATCCCGTTCTCCGTCGACGGGGCGCTGAACGTCGTCGACGTCGAGGACGTCGCCCGCGGCCACCTGCTCGCCGACGAGCGCGGGACGCCGGGCGAGCGCTACCTGCTCGGCAACCGCAACTTCACCTGGGACCGGCTGTTCGCCGACCTCGCGCGGCTGTCGGGCGTCGAGCCGCCGGCGGTGAAGCTCCCGGTCGCGGCCGCGCTCGCGCTCGCCGAGGCGGCCCAGCGGCTGCCGGGGCGCCCGCCGCTGACCGTCGACGAGGTCCGCCTCGCCTCCTACTGGTGGACGGTGCGCTCGAACAAGGCCCGCCGCGAGCTCGGGTGGCAGCCCTCGCACCACGAGGACACGCTGCAGGCGACGATCGACTGGTACCGCGAGCGCGAGCCGCAGCGGCTTGCGCCGCCCGGCGCCCGCCGGCCGCTGCCGCTGCGCCTGGCCGGCGCCGCGCTCGGCCGGGTCCGCGGCCTGGCGGACCGCCTCCCGCTCGGATGACCGCCGTCCTCTACCGCTGCGGGGCGCCGACCGACCGGCTCTGCGCGTGCGGGCGCGTGGCCCGCGAGCTGCGCCGCGCCGGGATCCCCTTCGAGACGGTCCGGGTCCCGCTGCGCCGCGCGCGCCGCGACGAGGTCGAGCGCGTCTCCGGGCAGCGGGTCGTGCCGGTCCTGGTCCTCGACGGCGAGCCGATCTGCGACTCGCGGCGGATCGTCGAGCACCTCCGGTGGCGCTTCCCCTAGCGGGCCAGGCGGGCGCGCAGGGCGAGCACGCGGCGGGCGCCCTCGGCGAGGTCGTCGCGGGTCAGGCGCCCGGCGGCGACCGCCCGCTCCAGGCCCGCCGCCGCCCGCTCGGTCGCCGCGTAGCTGCCCGCGAACAGGAGCAGGTCGACGCCGGCGCGGACGCCGAGCTCGGCGACGCGGGCCGGGCCGCCGAACGGGGCGAGCGCGCCGGCCTCGAGGTCGTCGGTGATCGTCACGCCGCGGAAGCCGAGGCGGCCGCGCAGCTCGCCGGTGGCGATCGCCCGCGACAGGCTCGCGGGCCGGTCGGGGTCGAGCGCCGGGTAGACCGCGTTGGCGAGCATGACGAGCTCGGCGCCGGCGGCGATCGCGGCGCGGAACGGCGGCTCGTCGCGGGCGCGCAGCTCGTCGGCGGAGGCGTCGATGCGCACGACGGCGTCGTCGGTGTTCACCGGCGCGGCGCCCATCCCCGGGAAGTGCTTGGCCGTCGCCGCCACGCCGCCGGCGCGCAGCCCGCGCACGAACGCGCCGGCCAGCGCGCCGACCCGCTGCGGGTCGGAGCCGAACGTGCGCCGCTCGCGGGCGAGCGCCGCGCCGGGGCGGGCGACGTCGGCGACCGGGGCGAGGTCGACGTTGACCCCGGCCCGCCGCAGTGCCCGCCCGGTCGCGGCGCCCGCGGCGCGGACCGCGGCGGTCCCGGCGG
>JADGIB010000370.1 GCA_019683665.1 Solirubrobacteraceae bacterium | reverse complement strand
CACGTAGACGAGCTCGCTGCAGCCGCGCCCCGCCCCCCACACGAGCTCGGCCAGCGCGCCGAGGTTCGCGTCGTTGTCGACCCGCGCCTCCAGCCCGAGCGCGTCGCGGATCAGCTCGCCCGGCCGCGCCCCGATCCACCCCGGCAGGATCGCCGAGTCGCCGACCTCGCCGCGGTCGCGGCGCAGCGGCGCCGGCACGCCGACCCCGACCCCGGTGACGAGCCCGGCCTCGACGCCCGCCTCGGCCAGCAGTCGCCGCGCCATCGCCGCCGCGCGCGCCACCCCGTCGGCGGCGTCCTGGTCGACGTCGAGCGCCTCCTGCGCCTCGGCCAGCACCGTGTGCCCGAGGTCCGCGACCGCGACCCGGACGTGCGAGTGGCCGAAGTCGATGCCGAGCGCCGCCCCGGCCCGGCGGCTGAGCGTCAGCGCCGCCCGCGGCCCGGCCGCCGGCTCCAGCCAGCCGTCGGCCCGCAGCTCGCGGGCGATCGACGACACCGTCGCGGGGGAGAGGCCCGCCGCCCGGGCCAGCGCGGCCTGGGTCATCGGGCCTCGCTCGCGCAGGAGGTCGACGACCCGCTGGCGGTTGGCGGCCCGCACCCCGATCACGACGGCGAGCCTACCGCTCGTTCAGGACTCGAACGTCCAACAGCGTGTTAGCGGGCACGACATTCGAGGTACAGAGATCACGTTCGCTGTTCGACGCGTTGGGAGGCGGGTTCATGGGCAGGGGATGGGACGGGCGCTGCTCGCGTCCGCGCTGGCGGCCGCCGTCGTCGCGGCCACCGCCGCGGCGACACCGCACCGCGACCGCCACGGGCCGCCGCACCGGCCGCCGCCGGATCGCGTCGTCTACCAGGACCCGCGGGCGCCGATCGAGGACCGCGTCGAGGACCTCCTCGCGCGCATGACCCTCGAGGAGAAGGTCGGGCAGACGGCGCAGATCAACGTCACCCGCCTGCAGGGCGACCCCGACGACGACTGGGATCGCGGCGAGCTGAACCCCGAGATCCTCGACCTCGTCTTCACGCAGCACCACACGGGGTCGATCCTGTCGGGCGGCGGCGCCTCGCCGGCGACGAACTCGCCGCGCGCGTGGGCGGAGATGACGAACGCCCTGCAGCGCTACGCGATCGAGCACCACCGGCTCGGCATCCCGATCATCTACGGCGTCGACGCCGTCCACGGCCACAACAACGTGCTCGGCGCGACGATGTTCCCGCACCAGATCGGGCTCGGCGCCACGTTCGACGAGGAGCTGGCCGGGCGGCTCGGCGCGACGACCGCCCGGGCGGTGCGCGCGACCGGCATCCACTGGAACTTCTCGCCGGTGCTCGACACCGCGCGCGACCTGCGCTGGGGCCGCTTCTACGAGCCGTTCTCCGAGGACCCGCTCGTGAACGGGACGCTCGGCGCCGCGCACGTCCGCGGCCAGCAGGGCCGCGACCTGGCCGCCGGGGACGCGGTGGCCGCGACCGCCAAGCACTTCGTCGGCTACTCGGCGCCCGACAGCGGCCACGACCGCACCGACGCGACGATCCCGCTCGCCGAGCTGCAGGACATCCACCTGCCGCCGTTCGCGCAGGCGATCGACGCGGGCGCGGAGACCGTGATGATCAACAGCGGATCGGTGAACGGCGAGCCGGTGCACGCCTCGCGCCACCTGCTGACCGACGTCCTGCGCGGCCGGCTCGGCTTCGAGGGCGTGACGGTCTCCGACTGGCAGGACGTCGAGTACCTCGTCACCCGCCACCACGTCGCCGACACCTACGAGGAGGCGGTCGCGCTCGCGTTCAACGCCGGGATGGACGTGGCGATGGTGCCGCTCGACGTCGCCGGCTACACGCAGGCGCTCGCCGACGACGTCCGCGACGGCGCCGTCAGCGAGGCGCGCCTCGACGAGGCGGTGCGGCGCATCCTCACGCTGAAGTTCCGCCTCGGGCTGTTCGAGCGGCCCTACGTCGACCCGGCCCGCGCCGAGGCCGTCCTCGCCGACCCGCGCGACCGGCGGCTGGCCGAGGAGGCGGCCGAGGAGTCGCTCGTCCTGCTGGAGAACGACGAGCGGACGCTGCCGCTCGACCCGCGCACGACCCGGCGGCTGCTCGTCACCGGGCCGAGCTTCGACAGCCCGGCCAACCAGCTCGGCGGCTGGTCGATCGGCTGGCAGGGCCTGACGGTCCCCGGCGAGATCCCCGAGGTGACGACCGTGCGCGAGGGCTTCGAGCGCGCCGGCGCCCGCCGCGGCGTCGACGTGCGCTGGACGGCCGGCGTGCCCACCGGCGACGACGCCGACGACCCGGCCGCCGTCGAGGCGGCCCGGGCCGAGGCGGTCGCCGCCGCCCGGGATGCCGACGCGGTCGTCGTCGCCGTCGGCGAGCCCCCGTACGCGGAGGGCGAGGGCGACACCGAGACCGCCGCCCTGCCCGCGCCGCAGGCCGCGCTGATCGACGCGCTGGCGGCGACCGGGACGCCGGTGGTCGTGGTCGTCATCGCCGGCCGCCCGCTCGTCATGAACGCGCAGCTCGACGCGGCCGACGCCGCGCTCATGGCGTTCCTGCCCGGCGCCGAGGGCGGCGCGGCGATCGCCGACGTCGTCCTCGGCGAGGACGAGCCCGGCGGGCGGCTGCCGGTCTCCTGGCCGCGGTCGGTCGACCAGGCGCCGCTGGCCTACAACGAGCCCGGGATCGCCTACGACCCGCGCTACCCGTTCGGCCACGGCCTGTCGTACGCGCCGGTCGACGTGGCCGACGTGCGGATGCCCGGCCGCGTCGGGACGGACGACACCGTGCGGGTGGCCGTGCGGCTCGTGCCCGAGGCCGGCCCGGTCGCCGCGACCCGCACGCGCGGGCCCGGCGGCAGGCCCGGGCACGGCGGCGGGCCCGGGCACGGCGGCGGGCCCAGGCCCGGGCCCGGGCCGGGCCGCCCGGGCGGGTGG
>JADGIB010000369.1 GCA_019683665.1 Solirubrobacteraceae bacterium | reverse complement strand
GCGCCGCCGGCGAGCACACGCCCCACCCCCCCCGCGCCACCCCGGCGCGCGCCGGGGCCGGGTGGGGGCGCGCGCCGCTCAGCCGCGGGCGCGCGCCGCCAGCGGCCGCGGCGCCGGCGCCGGCAGGCCGGCGCGCGCGAGCCCCAGCAGCGTCGCGGCCAGCTCGTCGAGCTGCGCGGCGGCGGCCTCCGACGGGCGCCCGTCGGCGAAGTCGCGCGAGCTGAGGTAGACGGCGACCGGCGCGGTCAGCGCGCCGAAGAAGGCGAGCACGTCGCGCAGGTGGCGCTCGGCGCCGAGGAAGTGGTGATCGGTGGCGCCCATCGCCACGATCCCCACCGGCGTGCCCTCGAGCGCCTCGACCGGGACGTGGTCGAGCAGGTTCTTCAGCACGCCGGTCATCGAGCCGCGGTAGACGGGCGTGGCGAGGACGACCGCGTCGGCGGCGGCGAGCGCGTCGATCACGGCGCCGGTGTCGTCGCCGAGCTGCTCGGGCGGGCGGCCGTCGGCGGGGGCGATGCGGTGCTCGGCGAGGTCGATGAGGCGCGCCTCGACGCCGTCCTGCGCGGCGGCGCGCTCGGTGGCGCCGGCGACGGCGGTGCGCAGGCGGCCGGGCGGGGTCGCGCTGCCGAGGACGGTCACGAGGGTCAGCGGGTGGGACGGCATGGCCGGTGTCGTATCAGACGCGTGGGTTGTGTCCGATATTTGTGCGTAGCGCGCGGTTTCTGTACGATCGCGCCATGGAGGAGCGGGTCTCGAGGCTGCGCCAGCCGCGGGTCGACCCCGAGCAGGCCGCGCGCACCGCGCTGCGGTCGTGCCTGGGGCGGTTCGCGACCGGGGTCGCCGTCGTGACGTTCGACGGCCCGCACGGGCGTCACGGGATCACGGTCAACTCGTTCACGTCGGTGTCGCTCGAGCCGCCGCTCGTGCTCGTGAGCGTGGCCAAGCGGGCCCGCTCGCACGATCTGCTGGCGGGGCGGCCGTTCGCCGTGAACGTCCTCGGCGCCGAGCAGGAGGCGCTCGCGCGCCGGTTCGCGGGCAGCGGGCCGGACGGCGAGCCGGTCTGGATCGAGGGCGAGCATGCGCCGCGGCTGGCCGGGGTGCTCGCGCATCTGGAGTGCACGCCGTGGCGGGCCTACGACGGGGGCGACCACACGCTGTTCCTCGGCGAGGTCCGCGCCTTCGACTTCCGCGACGGGGACGCGCTCGGCTTCCACGCCAGCGGCTTCACGACCGTGGCCGACGACCAGCTCGGCCACGAGTACCTGATCTGAGCGATCGGAGAGGAGAGACCATGGGCGCCCGAACGGGCCAGGACTACATCGACCGCCTCGCCTCCCTGGGGACGACGGTCCACATCGGCGGCGAGACGCTCCAGGGCGGGATCCCGGACCATCCCGCCTTCCGCAACCTCGTGCGCACGTACGCGCGCCTGTACGACCTCCAGCACGCGCCCGAGCACCGCGACACGATGCTCTACCCGTCGCCGACGACCGGCGATCCGGTCGGGACGTCGTTCATGGTCCCGCGCACCCACGAGGACCTGGCCAAGCGCCGCGCCGCGTTCAAGGTGTGGGCCGACGAGAGCCTCGGCACGCTCGGGCGCACCGGCGACTACCTGAACTCGTCGCTGATGGCCCTCAGCGAGGCGGGCGAGTGGTTCGCCCAGGCCGACCCGGCCTTCGCCGAGAACGTCCGCCGCTACTACGAGATGGTCCGCGAGCAGGACCTCCTCATGACGCACACGCTCATCCCGCCGCAGGCGAACCGCAGCCAGGCCGCCGCGGCCCAGATGGGCGGCCGGCTCACCGCGCACATCGTCGACGAGGACGACAACGGGATCGTCGTGCGCGGCGCGCGCCTGCTCGCCACGATCGGGCCGACCGCCGACGAGCTGCTCGTCTTCCCGTCGACGGTCCTCAAGGGGCGCCCCGAGGACGCGCCGTACGCGTTCGCCTTCGCGATCAACTGCGACGCGCCCGGCCTGCGGTTCATCTGCCGCGAGTCGATGGACTACGGCCGCAGCCGCTTCGACCACCCGCTCGGCTCGCGGTTCGAGGAGATGGACGCGGTCGTCATCTTCGACGACGTGCACGTCCCCTACGAGCGCTGCTTCATGCTGCGCAACCCGGAGCTGTGCAACGGCTTCTACACCGAGACGTCGGCCGTCGTGCACATGACCCACCAGGTCACGACCCGCACGATGGCGAAGACCGAGTTCCTCCTCGGCCTGATCTCGTGCATCACCGAGGCGATCGGGATCGAGCAGTTCCCGAACGTCCAGGCCGACGTCGCCGAGGTCATCGTCGCGCTCGAGCAGTCGCGGGCGCTCGTGCGGGCGGCCGAGGCCGACGCGGCCCCGAACCGCTTCGGCGTCATGACCCCGAAGTGGGAGCCGCTGAACGCGAACCGCAACTGGTACCCGAAGCTCTACCAGCGCTTCCCGGAGATCCTGCGCAAGATCGGCGCCAGCGGGCTCATGGCGCTGCCGGTCGAGGCCGACGTCTTCGGCGACGCCCGCGAGGACATCGAGACCTACCTGCAGGGGGCGACGCTGTCGGGCACCGAGCGCGTGCGCCTGTTCCGCCTCGCGTGGGACATGTGCATCAGCGCGTTCGCCGGGCGCCAGACGCTCTACGAGTACTACTTCTTCGGCGATCCCGTGCGGATGGCCGGGGCGTTCGTGGCCGGCTACGACCGCGAGCCGTACAAGCAGCGCGTGCGGGACTTCCTCGCCCGCGCCGACGAGCCGGTCGCCGCCGGGCGGGAGGGGTGACGATGAGCCGCGTCGAGTCGCTGATCGGTGAGGTCGAGGATCCGTCGTTCGACATCCTGCGCTGTGCGCATGTGGAGTTGGTGGTGTCGGATCTGGAGGCGTCGCTTGGGTTCTATGACGGTCTGTTGGGGATGATCGTGACCGAGCGGGCTGGCGGGGTGGCGTTTCTGCGGGGGTGGGAGGAGTTTCTGCATCACAGCCTGG
>JADGIB010000368.1 GCA_019683665.1 Solirubrobacteraceae bacterium | reverse complement strand
GTCCGGGGCGGTCGCCGCCAGCGCCCGGTGCGCGGCGGCGCGCTCGTCCGCGCCCGCGGCCCGGTCGACGGCGGCGCGCACCCGCGGGTGGGCGAACGCGACCCGCTCGCCGTCGATGCGCAGCCAGCCGGCGCGCTCGGCCTCGTCGAGCGCGGCGGCGTCGAGCCCCTGCGCGGCCAGCGCGGCCAGCAGCCGTCCGACGGTGGCGTCCTCGAGCGCGGCGGCGGCGACGAGCGCGCGGCGCGCCGCGGGCGCGGCGGCGGCGACGTCGGGCGCGCCGGCCGCAAGCGCGGCGATCCCCGGGGCCGCGCCGGGCCGGCCGGCGCCGAGCAGCAGGCCGACGCCGGCGGGCGGGCGGCGGGCGACGAACAGGAGCGCGTCGCGCGAGGCGGCGTCGAGGCGGTCGAGGCCGTCGGCGACGACGAGCAGCGGGCCGTCGGCGGCGGCGGCGCCCAGGAGCGCCCGCAGCGCGGCCCCGGCGGCGAGGCGGCCGGCGTCCGTCCCGACCGCCAGCGCCCGCGCCTGGGAGGCGGGGAGGCGGTCGCGGGCGCCGGCCAGCGCCGTCAGCACCGGGGCGAGCGCCGCGAACGGCGGCGCGGCCGGGTCCGGCGCCGCCGTGCGCAGCGCCCGCACGCCGGGGACGGCGGCCGCGGCGTCCAGGAGCGCGGCCCGGCCCGGGCCGGGCCGGCCGTGGACGAGCAGCGCGCCGCCGCGCCCGCGCGCCGCCGCCTCCGCGGGCGCCCGCACGCGCGCGAGGTCCTCGTCCCGTCCGTCGACCACGGGCCGAGTGTGCCAGCCGGGCGCCGGCGCGCGGCGAGGTTGAGGGAGATCCCCGATCCGCTGACGGCGGCCCCCGATGCGCGCCGCGCCCGCGGCGGCCAGGGTGGACCGATGCCCACGACCACCGACCGCCGCCGGGCGCCCGCCCGCGGCGCGCTGCTCACCCTCCTGGCCGCCGCCGCGGCGCTCGCGGCCGCCGCCCCGGCCGACGCCGCCCGCGTCGAGGGCGGGCACGGGAACGACCTCATCGACGGCGGGCCGGGCGACGACGTCCTCGACGGCGGCGACGGCGACGACTGGGTCCTCGGCGGGCCGGGCGACGACACGCTCGCGGGCGGGCGCCGGCTCAGCAGCGACGTCATCGACGGCGGGCCGGGCCGCGACGCCATCCTCGACGACTGGCACGACGGCACCGAGGACCTCCCGCCGGTCGTCGTCCGCCTCGACGGCCGGCCGAACGACGGCCGGCCCGACGAGCGCGACAACGTCATCGGGGTCGAGCGCATCCGCACCGCCCTGGTCTCGACGCTCGTCGCCGGCCGCGCCCCGGTCCACTTCGAGGTCCGCCGCAGCCCGATCGGCCGCTCGCGGCTCGTCGGCAGCCCGGGCGACGACCGGCTCGTCGGCGCCGACGGCGACGACGTCATCGTCGGCGGCCGCGGGACCGACGCGATCCTCGGCGGCGGAGGCAACGACCGCATCGAGGCCCGCGACGGCGTCCGCGACCTCATCGACTGCGGGCCGGGGCTGCGCGACGTCGCGATCGTCGACCGCCTCGACGTCGTCGACGACTGCGAGCGCGTCGTCGTCGGCGGGCGCCGCTGAGCCCTCAGCGGGCGCAGGAAGTCGATCACCGCGAGCACGAGCAGCGCGGTCATGATCACCGCGCTCGCCACGCACCACTGGCAGATCGCGTCGATGACGAACAGCTCCAGGTAGGTGAGGTAGGCGCTGAACGCGACGCCGCCGGCCGTCATCGCCACCCGCGCCAGCCGTCCCGCGTCGCCGCGCAGGACGGCGAGGCTGAGGAGGATCGCCAGGTAGCCGACGAGGCCGACGAGCGCGACCGGGACGCCCGCGATCTCGGCGTACTCGCTCTCCTGGACGGTCCGGCAGCCGTGCCCGACCGCGCAGACCGGCTCGCCGCCGGAGTAGTGGACGACGGTCAGGTAGCCCGCCACGCCCACGCCGGCGAGCGCGAGCACGGCCATCGCCGCGGCGCGCCGGCTCATGCGTCGAGCTGCGCCAGGGCCGCCTCGAGCTGGGACGCGTCGACCGGTCGCGGCGTCTGGCCGGAGCGGCCGACGAGGAACGTCGGCGTCGCGCTGATCCCGTTGCCGGCGGCCAGCCCCTGGTCCTCGCGGAGCCGGTCGAGCACCGCGTCGCTCTCGCGCGCCTTCATCGCCCGCTCGACGTCGACGCCGGGGATGGCGCTCGCGATCCGGCGCAGGTAGTCGTCGGTGGCGTAGCCGCTGTTCTCGGCGCCCTGGTTGGCGTAGACGAGCTCGATGAAGTCGAACATCCGGTCCTGCTCGGCGAGCGCGAGCGCCATCTGCGCCAGCCGCGTGGAGTCCTCGCCGAGGAAGGGGAAGTTGCGGAACTGGAAGCGCGCCTTGCCGGTGCGCACCCAGTCGTTGACGATCCTCGGCATCAGCGTGTTCGAGAAGGCCGCGCACGCCGGGCACTGCAGGTCGCCGTACTCGACGATCGTGATCGGGGCGTCGGGCTCGCCGAGGGTGAAGCCGTCCTGCGGGATCCCGTCGAGCTGCTCGCGGATCTCGGCGGTCGCGTTGACCGTCGTCGACGACGTCGCCGCGTTCTCGTCGTCCGACCCGCCGCCGGCGACCAGGACGACGGCGACCACGACGACGACGGCGGCGACGACGACGCCGGCCAGCTGCTGCAGGCGCCGGCGCCGCTGCTCGGCCTTGGCGGCCGCGCGCTCGGCGGCCTCGCGCTGGGCGCGGGCCTGGGCCCGGCGCTGCTCACGACTGTCCTTGCTCACGGGTCCCGAGGATGGCGCGATCCGATAAACGGCGCCTCAGGGGTTCCCCGCAGACTCAGCCGGGCTCCGCCGGGCCGCGGGCGCGCTCGAAGGCGGCGCGCGCCTCGGCGACCGCCTGCTCGCGCTCCTCGAGCGCGCGGGCCGGCCGCGGCCCGCCGCGCCCCGCCCCCACCACCGCGGCGGCGCGCTCGCGCAC
>JADGIB010000035.1 GCA_019683665.1 Solirubrobacteraceae bacterium | reverse complement strand
CGCTAGTCTCGTGGGCTCGGATATGTGTATAAGATACAGCTCCCGCCGGCGGCGAGCGCGTGGACGGCGTCGACGACGCTCGCGCCCGGGTCGCCGCCCAAGAGCGCGTGCAGCGTCCCGGCCGGGTCGTGCCAGACCGCCTCGGGGGCGAACGCGAGCTGGGGGACGGCGGGGTCGAGGCCGGCGAGGAAGGCCCGCAGCGGCTTCGACGTCGGCAGGTCGCCGACGCGGACGACGAGGTCGGGGCGGTGGGCGGCGGCGAAGCCCGCGTCGCGCAGGAGCGCGTCGTAGTGGGCGATCGCGGCGCCGCCGCGGCGGGCGTTCGAGAGCGGGTCGGCGAGCAGCGGTGCTCCGGCGGCGGCCGCGAGCGCGGCGAGCGCCTCGGGCAGCCGCGGGTCGCGCTCGCTGCGCCCGGCGACGATGAGCGGCCGCTCGTGGTCGGCGAGCGCGGCCGCCAGCGTGCCCGCGCTCGACGCCGGGCCGGCGGCCGGGAAGGCAAGCCACGGCCGCCCGCCGGGGCGGCCGGGGAGGGGGTCGTCGCCGAGCGGCCCGTCGAGGACGAGCGGCTCGCGCAGCGGCACGTTCACGTGGACGGGCCCGGGCCGCCCGCCGGCCCCGGCGGCGGCGGCGGCGACCCGGCAGGCGAGCGACCGCACCCAGCGCAGCCGCTCCGGGGTCGCCTCGTGGAGGCCGAGGTCGACGTGCCAGCGCACCGCGGTGCCGTAGAGCTTGAGCTGGTCGATCGTCTGCCCGGCGCCGGCGTCGCGCAGCTCGGGCGGGCGGTCGGCGGTGAGGACGACGAGCGGGACGCCCGCCTCGTGCGCCTCGACGACCGCCGGCAGGTACTCGGCCGCCGCGGTGCCCGACGTGCAGGCGATCGCGACCGGCCGCCGGGTCGCCTTCGCGGCGCCGAGCGCGAAGAACGCGGCCGCGCGCTCGTCGACGTGCGAGTGGACGCGCAGCCGCCCGTCTCGGACGAGCGTGAGGACGATCGGCGTCGAGCGCGAGCCGGGCGAGGTGACGGCGTCGGTGACCCCGCTGCGCACGAGCTCGTCGACGAACGCGCGCAGGACGAGGTAGCTGTCGGCGGTGGGGGACAACGCGCACGCACTCTAGGCGTCAGGATGTCGGGATGGCCGACCCGCTCGTCCTCCTGCACGGCTTCACCCAGACGGGCGCCGCGTGGGACGCGGTGCGCGAGCGCCTGGCCGGCCGCGAGGTCCACGCCCCGGACCTGCGCGGCCACGGCGCCCGCGCCGCCGACCGGCCGATCGACACCCCGACGCTCGTGGCCGACGTCCTCGACGCCGCGCCCCGGCGCTTCGACCTCGCCGGCTACTCGATGGGCGGGCGGCTCGCGCTCCACGTCGCGCTCGCCGCGCCCGGGCGGGTCCGGCGGCTGACGCTGATCGCGACGACCGCCGGGATCCAGGACCCCGGCGAGGCGCGGCGCCGGCGCGAGGCCGACGAGGCGCTCGCGCAGCTGCTCGAGCGCGAGGGCCTGGAGGCGTTCGCCGACCGCTGGGAGGCGCTGCCGCTGTGGGACCGCCAGAGCGCCGAGCAGCGCGCCCGCGCCCGCGCGATGCGCCTGGCCCAGGACCCGGCCGGGCTGGCCGCGTCGCTGCGCGGGTTCGGCGCCGGGACGATGCCGCCGGTCTGGGACCGGCTGAGGACCCTGAGCCTGCCGGTCACGATCGTCGTCGGCTCCGAGGACGCCCGCTACCGCGACGTCGCCCGCCGGCTGCACCGGGCGATGCCGTGGGCGCGGGTCGTCGTCGTCGCCGGCGCCGGGCACGGGCTGCCGCTCGAGGCGCCGGGGGCGCTGGCGCGCGCGCTCGAAGCGCGGTAGAACGCCGTTCGATGATCCGCAACGGCGACGTCTCCTTCTGGTACGCCGACATCGGGCACCCGCCCCGCCGCCCGCCGCTGCCCGGCGACCGCGACGCCGACGTGTGCATCGTCGGCGGCGGCTACACCGGCCTGTGGACCGCGTACGCGCTCCTGCGCGAGCGGCCGGACCTGAAGGTGGTCGTGCTCGAGCGCGCGTTCGCGGGCTACGGCGCGTCCGGGCGCAACGGCGGCTGGCTGTCGGACCACTTCTCGGGCTCGCGCGAGCGGATGGCCGCCGCGCACGGCCGCGACGCCGTCCTCGCCCTGGCCCGCACGATGCGCGAGACCGTCGACGAGGTCATCGCCGCCTGCGAGCGCGAGGGGATCGACGCCGACGTCGTCAAGGCCGGCGAGCTGAAGGTGGCCCGCGGCCCGGCCCAGGCGGCCCGGCTGGCGGCGCTCGTCGCCGGCGACCGCGCCTGGGGCGCCGGGCCCGACGACCTCGTCGAGCTCGACCGCGACGCGCTCGCGCAGCGGGTGCGGGTGGCCGGCGCGACCGCCGGCGCCTGGAACGCGCACTGCGCGCGCGTGCAGCCGGCCAAGCTCGTGCAGGGGCTCGCCGCCGCCGTCGAGCGGCTCGGCGCGACGATCCACGAGTCGACGACGGTCCGCGAGGTCGTCCCCGGCGCCGCGCGCACCGACCGCGGGACCGTCCGCGCCCCGTTCGTGCTCACCTGCCTGGAGGGCTTCACCGCGACGCTCGCCGGCCGCCGGCGCACGTGGCTGCCGCTGAACTCGGCCATCGTCGTCACCGCCCCGCTGCCCGACGCGGTGTGGGACGAGATCGGCTGGGCCTCGCCCGCGGTGCTCGGCGACATGGCCCACGCGTACGTCTACGCGCAGCGGACGGCCGACGGGCGGATCGCGCTCGGGGGTCGCGGCGTGCCGTACCGGTTCGGCTCGCGCACCGACGTCGACGGGCGCACCCAGCGGGCGACGATCGCCCAGCTCACCCGGCTGCTGCGCGAGCTGTTCCCCGCGACCGCGTCCGTCCCGGTGGAGCACGCCTGGTGCGGCGTCCTCGGCGTCCCGCGCGACTGGACGCCGACCGTCCGCCTGGACCGGGCGACCGGGCTGGGGATCGCCGGCGGCTACGTCGGCAACGGCGTCTCGACCTCGCACCTGGCCGGGCGCACGCTCGCCGACCTCGTCCTCGGCCGCGACACCGAGCGCACGCGCCTGCCGTGGGTCGGGCGCGACGCCCGCCGCTGGGAGCCCGAGCCGCTGCGCTGGATCGGCGCCCGGCTCGTCTACGCGCTCTACCGGGCCGCCGACCGCCGCGAGCTCGCGTCCGGGAGCGCGCGCACGCACCCTCTGGCGCGGATCGCCGACCTCGTCTCCGGGCGCTGACCGCCGCTCAGGCGAGGGGCCGCACCGAGTGGGTGTGGCCCCGGCACGGCTTCGGCGCCATCGCCTCGATCCCGGTGATGAGCATGGCCAGGCCGAGCTCGAACGACTCGGTCCACGTCCGCGTCGCGACCGTCTCGGCCGCCGCCCCGAGGTTCGGGTAGCGGCGCGGGTCGGCCGAGCGGAACGCCGCCTCGTTGCTGAGGTCGAGCTCGAGCGCCTCGGGGTCGAGGTCGAGCAGGGCGGCGCGCTGCTGGGCCGTCGCGAGCATGAAGTCGACGAACGAGCGGTACATCCGCCCGGCGTCGTCGGCGTCGAAGCCGCCCTCCCGGAACACCCCGATGATGTGGTCGGCGGCCGCGAACGTCCCCGGCATCGCCGCCGTGCGCGACGCGGTCAGCGCCATCGCGCCCGGCCGCCGCCCGCCGAGCTCCCACGTGTGGCGGGCGATGAGGATGAGCGACTCGATCCAGCAGCTCCCGCGCAGCGACGGCACGTCCTGCTCGGCGATGAGCGCGTCGGTGATGGCGAGGACGAGCTCGTCCTTGCTGGCGAAGTGGCGGTAGACGGCGCTCGGGTCGGCTCCCAGCTCGCGTCCCAGCGCCGGCATCGAGAAGCCGCGCATGCCCTTCTCGTCGAGCAGGCGCAGGCTGGCCGCGACGATCGTGTCGCGGTCGAGCGTGCCGCGGGGGAGACGGCGCTTGCGGGGCGTGGCCATGGCGGGACTCTCGCAGACGGACGGGGTGGACGCGCGCGCGTGGTCAACACCTTAGTCCAAGGCATTGACAACGGTTTTCGAACGTGGTTCAGTAGCCGCCCTGGGGTCATCGGGCGCCGGTGCCGTTGCCGGAGCCGAGGCACGACGATCTGGAGGGAACGGGGATGAGGAGGAACCGCTGGGGGACGGCCGCGGCGGCCGTCGCCGCCGCGATCGCCATCGCCGGGTGCGGGCGCGCGGCCGACGAGGGCGGCACCGCCGCGCGGACCACGGAGGCGACCGCGCAGGACGCCCTCGCGCTCGACCCGACGACGCCGCCGGCGACCGGGGATGTCGACGCGATCACCTGGGCCACCTACCGCCCGGTCCAGACGATCGACCCGATCCAGGCCTTCGACTATCCCGACAACACCGCCGTCACGCTCCTGTGCGAGTCGCTGCTGCGCCAGCACCCCGACGGCTCGATCGGCGACGGCCTGGCCACCGCCTCGCACCCCGACGACACGACCCTGGTCCTCGAGATCAAGGAGGGCGCGACCTTCTGGGACGGCAGCCCGGTCACCGCCGAGGACGCCGTCTACAGCCTGAAGCGCAACATGGACGAGCGGCTCGCCGGCTTCTACGGGTCGGTCTTCGCCCGCGTCGAGTCGATCGAGGCGACCGGCGAGCGCGAGGTGACGATCCGGCTCGAGCAGCCCGACACCTGGCTGGAGGGCGAGCTGTCGCAGATGCCCGGCGTCGTCGTCCAGAAGGCGTACGCCGAGCGGCAGGGCAAGCGGTTCGGCACCCCGGCCGGCGGCACGATGTGCACCGGCGCGATGAAGCTCGACGCGTGGACGGGCGGCGACGCGCTCGTCGCCGTGCGCAACGACGACTACTGGGGCGAGCGGCCCTCGTCCGTCGGCCGCGTCGAGCTGCGCGGCGTCCCCGACGACGCGAACCTCACGAACGGCCTGCTCACCGGCGAGATCGACGGCACCTACCTGGCCGGCCCCCTGGCGACCGCCGACCAGCTGAAGGCCAGCGGCGAGGTCACCCTCTACGAGGGCCCGTCGTACGCGACCGACGCGCTCGTCGTCTCGGCCGCCGAGGGCCCGCTCGCCGACGTGCGCGTCCGCCAGGCGCTGTCGAAGGCGATCGACCGCAGGGCCTACATCGCCTCCGCCTACAAGGGCACCGCGCTCCTGCCGCGGACCCTGGCCAACCCCGGCACCTGGGGCTACGGCCGCGACGTCTTCCAGGCCGACTGGGACCGGCTGCCCGAGCCGGAGCTCGACGTCGAGGCGGGCCGCCGGCTCGTCGAGGGGGCGGGCGCGACCGGCCAGACGATCACGATCGGCATGACCGAGGAGATCCCCAACCTCGCCACGGTCGCCCAGGTCGTGCGCACCGCCGCGGAGGCGATCGGCCTGAAGGTGAAGCTGAAGGCGGTCTCGGCGGCGAACTACATCAACTTCTTCGTCGACCCGAAGGCCTGGTCGAGCGTCGACGCCTTCCCGACCGTCAACTACCCCGACTACGCCGACCCGGCCGCCTTCTACGCGACGTTCGCGCTGCCCGGCGGCAGCCAGAACTACAGCGGCTACGAGAACCCGCGGGTGACCGAGCTGCTCGAGGAGGCGCGCACGACCGCCGACCCGCAGCGGCGCGCCGAGCTCGTCGCCGAGGCCGGCGACGTGCTCGCCGAGGAGCTGCCGTGGATCCCGATCGTGGCGCCCGCGACGGTGCTCATCATGAGCAACGAGATCACCGGCGCGCCCGCGTCCTTCTCCTACATGGGCGCGCCCTGGGCGGACACGATCGGCGCCAAGGGCTGATGGTCGCGTTCGTCCTGCGCCGGCTGGCGCTCCTCGTCGTCGCGCTGCTCGTCTCGAGCTTCGTGATCTTCGCGGGGCTCCAGCTGGCGCCGGGCGACCCGCTCGCCGCGCTCTCCGGCGGCCGCAGCCTGCCGCCGGAGGCGCTCGAGGCGCTGCGGGCGCAGTACCGGCTCGACGACCCGTTCCTCGTCCAGTACGGCAACTGGCTCGTCCACGCCGTCCAGGGCGACCTCGGCCAGTCGATCGCCCAGCGCCACGACGTCGCGACGATCATCGGCGAGCGGATCGGCGTCACCGCGCAGCTCGTCGCGCTCGCCGCGGTCATCATCCTCGTCGCCGGGGTCGGGCTCGGCGTCCTCGCCGGCCTGCGCCGCGGCCCGGTCGACGCCGCCGTGCTCGTCGTCACGACACTCCTCGCCGCGATCCCGTCGTTCGTGGCGGCGATCGTCCTCATGAGCGTCTTCGCCGTCCAGCTCGGCTGGTTCCCGGCGGTCGGCGCCGGCGACGGCTTCGCCGACCGCCTCCACCACCTCGTCCTGCCGGCGATCGCGCTCGCCGCCTCGGCGCTGGCGATCGTCGCGCGCGTCACGCGGGCCAGCGTCCGCGAGGAGCTCGAGCGCGAGCACGTCGAGACCGCGGTCAGCCGCGGGCTGCCGCGCCGGCTCGTCCTGCGCCGCCACGTCCTGCGCAACGCGGCGATCCCGATCGCGACCGTCTCGGGCATCACGATCCTGTCGCTGATCGCGCTGTCGGCCGTCGTCGAGCGGGCGTTCGGGATCAACGGGCTCGGGGCCACGCTCGTCCAGGCCGCGGCGGCGAAGGACCTCGCGCTCGTCCAGGGCATCTCGCTCGTGCTCGTCGCCGCGTTCGTCGTCGGCAACACCCTCGTCGACCTCGTCTACGCGGTGCTCGACCCGCGCGTGACGGTCGGGAGCCGGGCGGCATGAGCGCCGACGCCGTCGTCCGCACCGCCCGCTCGCGCCGCGCGCGCCTGGCGGCCGGTGACGTCGTCGCCTGGATCTGCGGCGGGATCATCGCGCTCGCCGTCCTCGTCGCGATCCTCGGGCCGCTGCTGGCGCCCCACGACCCGAACGCGGCCGACCTCAACGACCAGTTCGTCGGCCCGGTTGCCGGCCACCCGCTCGGCTTCGACGCCCAGGGCCGCGACCTCCTGTCGCGCCTGCTCGCCGGCGCCCGCACCTCGATGCTCGGGCCGACCGCCGTCGTCGTCCTGGCGATGGCCGCGGGCGTCCTCGCCGCCGTGACCGCGGCCTGGCGCGGCGGCTGGGTCGACGCCGCCCTGGGGACCGTCATGGACGTGCTCTTCTCGTTCCCGGGGATCCTGCTGGCGATCCTCGCCTCGGCCGTCTTCGGGCCGTCGCTGTGGGCGGCGGTGATCGCCCTGTCGATCGCCTACACGCCGTACGTGGCCCGGGTCCTGCGCAGCGCGGCCGTCCGCGAGCGCGCCCAGGAGTACATCGCCGCCGCCGAGGTCCAGGGCGCGTCGGCGGTTGCGATCTGCGCTCGCCACCTCGTGCCGAACGTCGCGCCGCTCATCGTCGCCCAGGCCACGCTCCTGTTCGGCTACGCGATGGTCGACCTGGCCGCGATCTCGTTCCTCGGGCTCGGCGTCCAGCCGCCGCAGGCCGACTGGGGCGTCATGGTCTCCACCGGCAAGGCCGGCGTCCTGCAGGGCTACCCGGCCGAGTCGCTGGCCGCCGGCCTGTGCATCGTCGTGGTCGTCGTGGCCGTCAACCTGCTCGGCGAGCGGCTGGGGGAGCGGCGGCGGTGAGCGCGCCCCTGCTGGAGGTCGCCGACCTGGCGGTGACGCTCCCCGTCGAGGGCGAGCGGCGGACCGTCCTGCACGACGTGTCGCTGGCGATCGGACCCGGCGAGGCGCTCGGCCTCGTCGGCGAGTCCGGCTCGGGCAAGTCGATGACGGCCCGGGCCGTCGCCCGGCTGCTGCCCGGCGGCGCCGCCGTGACCGGCTCGATCCGCTTCGACGGGACCGACGTCACCGCCCTGCGCGGCGGCGAGCTGCGCGCCTACCGGCGGTCGGTGGCGATGGTCTTCCAGGACCCGCGCGCCCACGTCAACCCGGTCCGGCGCATCGGCGACTTCCTCACCGAGGGCCTGCGCCTGCGCGGCGTCGCGCGGGCCGAGGCGGCCCGCCGGGCGGTCGCCGCGCTCGCCGACGTGGGCATCCCCGACGGGGAGCGGCGCCTGCGCCAGTACCCGCACGAGCTGTCGGGCGGCCTGCTGCAGCGCGTCATGATCGCCGCCGCGCTGCTGGCCGAGCCGCGGCTCGTGCTCGCCGACGAGCCGACGACCGCGCTCGACGTGACGACGCAGTCGGAGGTGATGGCGATCATCGACGAGCTGCGCCGCGAGCGCGGCCTCGCGCTCCTGTTCATCACCCACGACCTCGACCTCGCCGCCGCCGTCTGCGACCGCATCGCGGTCATGTACGCCGGCGCGATCGTCGAGGAGCGCGCGGCCGCCGTCCTCCACGACGACCCGCTGCACCCCTACAGCGCCGCGCTCGCCGCCGCCCGGCCCGCCGTCGACCGCACGCTCCCGCGCCTGGCCGCCGTGCGCGGCCGGCTCGTGTCGGCCTTCGAGGCTCCCGCCGGGTGCGCGTTCGCGCCGCGCTGCGCCCACGCCCAGGACCGCTGCGCCGCCGAGCTGCCGCCGCTGCGGCCCCTCGACGGCGGGGCGGTGCGCTGCGCGCGCGCCGAGGAGCTGCGCGGCCGGCTCGCCCCGCAGGAGGTGGCCGGTGGCTGAGCCCGTCCTCGAGGCGCGCGGCCTGCGCAAGGTCTACGGCGACCACGTCGCCGTCGACGGCGTCGACCTCGCGCTCGCGCCCGGCGGGTCGCTGGGGATCGTCGGCGAGTCCGGCTCGGGCAAGACGACCGTCGCGCGGATGATCGTCGGCCTGACGCGGCCGACCGCCGGCACGATCGCCGTCTGCGGCCGCGACCGCTCCCAGCCGGCCCGCGGCACCGCCGAGCGCCGCCGCCGGGCGCGCGAGGTGCAGATCGTCTTCCAGAACCCGTACGCGTCGCTCGACCCGCGCCGGTCGCCGGCCGACGCGCTCGACGAGGTGCTGCGGCTGCACACCGACGCGGGCGCGGACGAGCGCCGCGCCCGGATCGCCGAGCTCGGGGAGCTCGTCGGCCTGGACGAGCGGATGCTGCGCGCCCGCCCGCGCGCGCTGTCGGGCGGCCAGCGCCAGCGCGTGGCGATCGCCCGCGCCCTGGCCGCGCAGCCGCGCGTCATCGTCCTCGACGAGGCGGTCGCCGCGCTCGACGTCTCGATCCAGGCCCAGATCCTCAACCTGCTCGCCGACGTCCGCGCCCGAATCGGCGTGGCGTACGTCTTCATCAGCCACGATCTGGCCGTGGTCCGCCAGATCGCCGACGAGACGCTCGTCATGCAGCGCGGCCGCGTCGTCGAGCGCGGCCCGACCGAGCAGGTGCTCGACGACCCCCGCGACCCGTACACCAGGCTGCTGCGCGCGTCGGTCCCCGGCCCCGGCTGGCGGCCCGTGCGGCGCGGCGCCCCGACCACCGGAGGAGCCACGTGAACGCCCCCGACCTGGTGCTGACCGGCGGCCGAGTCCGCACCCTCGACCCGGCCCGGCCGCACGCGAGCGCGATCGCGATCGCCGACGGCATGATCGTCGCCGTCGGCTCCGACGCCGAGGTGCGCGAGCTCGCCGGCCCCCGGACCGAGGTCATCGACCTGCGCGGGGCCGCCGTCGTCCCCGGCCTGAGCGACAGCCACACCCACTGCCTGCCGTCGGAGGTCGTGCCCGGCGGCCTCGACCTGACCGAGGCGCGCACGCTCGACGACATCCGCGCCGGGGTGGCCGCCGAGGCCGAGCGCGTCGGCCCCGACGGCTGGATCCTCGGCTGGGGGCTCGACTACAACGCGTTCTCGGAGACCGGCATCCACGGCGCGCTCCTCGAGGAGGCGGCCGGCGGCCGGCCGGCGCTGCTGCGCTTCATGGACTTCCACACCGCGCTGGCGACGCCGCGGGCGCTCGAGCTGGCCGGCGTCGACGGCCCGCGCGCGTTCGACGAGCACGCCGAGGTCGTCTGCGTCGACGGGCGGCCGACCGGCGAGCTGCGCGAGGCCGGGGCGATGGCGCGCGTCCAGGCCGCCGTGCCCCCGCCGACCGAGGAGCAGCGCTACGCGGAGGCCGTCGACACGCTGCGCAGGCTGACCGCGGCGGGCCTGACCGCCACCCACCTCATGGACGGCTCGCTGGAGACGCTCGACCTCCTGCGCCGGCTCGAGGCCGCCGGGGACCTGCGGATGCGGATCGTCGCCCCGTTCTGGATCAAGCCCGAGACGCCGCGCGAGCAGTGGGAGGCGCTGGCCACCCACCGCTTCGAGCGCGGCCGCCGCTGGCGGGCCGGGGTGGCGAAGTTCTTCATCGACGGCGTCATCGACTCCGGCACCGCCTGGCTCTACGAGCCCGACAGCGAGGGGGAGGGGACCGAGCCGTTCTGGCCCGACCCGGCCCGCTACCGCGAGGCGGTCGCCTTCTTCGCCGGCCACGGCTTCCAGTGCGTGACCCACGCCTGCGGTGACCGCGGCGTGCGCGAGGCCCTCGACGCCTACCGCGACGCGCCGACGTGGCCGGGCGTCCACCACCGCATCGAGCACATCGAGACGCTGCAGCCGCAGGACCTGCCGCGCTTCGCCGCCGAGGGCGTCATCGCCTCGATGCAGATGCAGCACATGATGTGGCTGGAGCCCGACCGCAGCGACAACTGGTCGCGCCGGCTCGGCGACGACCGCTGCGACCGCGCGTTCCAGGCCCGGGCGCTGCTCGACTCGGGCGCGACGCTGACGCTCGGGTCCGACTGGCCGGTGGCCCGCTACGACCCGCGCGAGGGGATGGCCGCCGCGCGCCTGCGCCGCCCGCCGGGGATGCGCGACCGCGCGCCGTACGACGACCAGGCGCTCACCGCCGAGGAGGCGCTGCGGGGCTACACGACCTGGCCGGCGCGGACGGTCGGCCACGCCGACGTGCAGGGCCGGATCGCGCCCGGGTTCTGGGGGGACGTCACCGTGTTCGCCACCGACCCCGTCGAGTGCGATGCCGACGACCTCGTCGCCGTCCCCGTCCTGGCCACCGTCGTCGACGGCGAGGTGGTCCACCGCGACCCGTCGCTCTGAGCGCGGCGGGCCGCGGGGCCACACACCTCGTCTCGGCGGCCCGGCGCGGGCTGGACGCCCTGTCGGGCCTCGAACGCCGTTCGCCTCGACCAGAATCCATCGCCATGAGCGCCACCGAGCAGATCACCCTCGGCAACGTCGTCGGCGGCGAGACGGTGCCCTCCGTCGCCGGGCGGCTCGAGGACGTCATCGACCCCGCCACCGAGGAGGTCATCGCCCGCGTCCCGCTCGGCGACGCCGACGACGTCGCGCGGGCCGTCGAGGCCGCCGCGAAGGCCGCGCCCGAGTGGGGCCGCGCGACGCCGGCCACGCGCGCCCAGGCGCTCCTCGAGCTCGCCGACCGGCTCGACGCGCACGCCGACGAGCTGACCGGCCTCGAGTCGCGCAACGCCGGCAAGCCGCGGGCCGCCGCCGCCGAGGAGATCCCGCTGTGCAGCGACCACCTGCGCTTCTTCGCCGGGGCCGCCCGCGTGCTCGAGGGCAAGGCCACCGGCGAGTACCTCGAGGGCTACACGTCGTCGATCCGGCGCGAGCCCGTCGGGGTCGTCGGCCAGATCACGCCCTG
Organism: Solirubrobacteraceae bacterium; assembly: GCA_019683665.1. Classification (GTDB taxonomy): domain Bacteria; phylum Actinomycetota; class Thermoleophilia; order Solirubrobacterales; family Solirubrobacteraceae; genus Capillimicrobium. The sequence continues at coordinate 5,994 of JADGIB010000035.1, read as the reverse complement.
GAACTACCCGCTGGCGATGGCGGTCTGGAAGATCGCCCCGGCGCTGGCGGCGGGCAACGCGATCGTCCTCAAGCCGTCGGAGCTGACGCCGCTGACGACGATCCGCCTGGCCGAGCTGGCCGCCGACCTGCTGCCGCCCGGCACGCTCAACGTCGTCACCGGCCACGGCGACCCGGTCGGCACGTCGATCGTCACCCACCCGCAGGTGCGGATGGTCTCGCTCACCGGGTCGGTCGGGACCGGCAAGGCGATCGCCCGCGCCGCGGCCGACACGCTCGCCCGCGTCCACCTCGAGCTCGGCGGCAAGGCCCCGGTCGTCGTCCTCGACGACGCCGACGTCGACGCGGTCGTCGCGAACCTGCGCGTGTCGTCGTTCTTCAACGCCGGCCAGGACTGCACCGCGGCCTGCCGCGTCATCGCGACGCCGAAGGTCCACGACCGGCTGCTCGAGGCGCTCGTGCCCGCGGCCGAGTCGCTGCGCGTCGGCGACCCGTCCGAGGACGGCGTCGAGCTCGGCCCGGTCATCTCGCAGCGCCAGCGCGAGCGCGTCCTCGGCTTCGTCGAGCGCGCCGCCGCCGCGGGCGCCGAGGTCCTCACCGGCGGCCGCGCCGTCGGCGAGCGCGGCTTCTTCGTCGCGCCGACCGTCGTCGCCAACCCGGCCCAGGACAGCGAGATCGTCCAGCAGGAGGTCTTCGGCCCGGTCGTCTCGGTCCAGCGCGCCGCCGACGCCGACCAGGCGCTCGCCTGGGCCAACGACTCCGCCTACGGGCTGTCGGCCTCGGTCTGGACCCGCGACGTCGGCCAGGCGCTGCGCTTCACGCGCGAGCTGGACTTCGGCTGCGTGTGGGTCAACGACCACCTCCCGTTCCTGTCGGAGATGCCGCACGGCGGATTCGGCCAGTCCGGCTACGGGAAGGACCTCTCCGCGTACGCCCTCGAGGAGTACACGCGGATCAAGCACGTCATGTTCAACCTCGGGGAGTGAGCGCATGACCCCCACCGACACGATCACCATCCCCCGCGAGCGGATCGCGGAGCTGACCGAGCGCGAGGCCCGGCGCCTCGACGAGCGCACGCAGGCGTCGCGCCGCATGTACGAGCGGGCGCGCAGGCCGCTGGCCGGGGGCGTCGCCTCCTCCTACCAGTCGCGCGACCCGTGGCCGATCTACCTCGAGCGCGGCGAGGGCCCGAAGGTCTGGGACGTCGACGACAACGAGATGTGGGACTTCCACAACGGGTTCGGGTCGATGGTCCAGGGCCACGCCCACCCGGCGATCGGCCGCGCCGTCACCGAGCGCTACACGTCCGGCACGCACTTCGCCGCGCCGACCGAGGACGCCGTCGTCGTCGCCGAGGAGCTCGCGCGGCGCTTCCGGCTGCCGAAGTGGCGCTACACGAACTCCGGCAGCGAGTCGACGATGGACGCGATCCGGATCGCGCGCGCCTACACCGGCCGCGACGACGTGATGAAGATCTTCGGCTCCTACCACGGCCACCACGACACGGTGATGGTCAGCATCGGGGTCGAGTACGACCGCATCGGCCCGCACGAGCGGCCGGTCTCGCTGCCCTACGGCGGCGGCATCCCGCAGTCGACGGTCGACCACGTCTTCGCCGTCCACTTCAACGACGCCGAGTCGATGGAGCGGCGGATCGTCGAGCTCGACCGCGAGGGCCGCAAGCCCGCCTGCGTGATCATGGAGGCGGCGATGATGAACCTCGGGGTCGTGCTCCCCGAGCCCGGCTACCTCGAGGCCGTCCGCGAGATCACCGCCAGGCACGGGGTCGTCCTCATCTTCGACGAGGTCAAGACCGGCATCTGCATCGCCGCCGGCGGCGCGGTCGAGCGCTTCGGGGTCCTGCCCGACATGGTCACGCTCGCGAAGGCGCTGGGCGGCGGCCTGCCGTCGGGCGCGATCGGCATGAGCGAGGAGATCGCCCGCGTCGTCGAGGACGGCACCGTCTACCAGGTCGGCACCTACAACGGGAACCCGCTCGGCATGGCCGCCGCCCGGGCCAGCCTGCTGGAGGTCATGACCCCGGAGGCCTACGAGCACCTCGACCGCCTCAACGACCGCATCGTCGAGGGCTGCCAGGCCGTCGTCGACGAGTACCGGCTGCCCGGCTACGCGATCGGCATCGGCTCGAAGGGCTGCGTGACGTTCGCGCCGGTGAAGGTCGTCGACTACGAGACGTTCAAGGCCCACCAGGACGCCGAGCTGGCCGAGCTGGCCTGGCTCTACAACGCCAACCGCGGCATCTTCATGACCCCGGGGCGCGAGGAGGAGTGGACGCTCTCGGTCACCCACACCGAGGAGGCGATCGACCACTACATCGCGGTGTTCCGGGAGATGGCGGCTGACCTCACCGCGTAGCGGGACGCGGCCACACAGGGCGTCGGACCGCCGCCGCGACGTTCCGACGCTCTGGCCGCTGTCGGCGGCGTGCGCACGGCGCGACGCTGTGCCCATGACGGACATGCTGACCGGCGTGCGCACGCTGCAGAACTTCATCGACGGCGCGTGGCGGGACGCCTCGGGCGCCGAGGTGCTCGAGGACCGCAACCCCGCGACCGGCGAGCTGCTCGCCCAGGTGCCGCTGAGCACCGCCGCCGACGTCGACGCGGCGGTCGCCGCCGCCCGGCGGGCGCAGGCGGCCTGGCGGGAGACCTCGCCGCTGGTGCGGACCCGGGCGATCTTCGCGCTGCGCGACGCGCTGGTCGAGCACCGCGACGAGCTCGCCGAGCTCGTCACCCGCGACATGGGCAAGACGCTGCCCGACGCGGCCGCCGAGGTCGGGCGCGGGATCGAGTCGGTCGAGGCGGCGTGCGGGATGCCGCACCTGCTCAAGGGCGAGACGCTGGAGGGCGTCGCCACCGGCGTCGACGTCTCGCTCATCCGCCAGCCGGTCGGCGTCATCGGCGCGATCACGCCGTTCAACTTCCCGGCGATGATCCCGCTCTGGTTCCTGCCGTACGCGCTGGCCTGCGGCAACGCGTTCGTCCTCAAGCCGTCCGAGCGCGACCCGCTGCCGTCGGAGCGGATCGTCCGGCTCGTGTCCGAGATCGACGAGATCCCGGCCGGGCTCGTCGCGCTCGTCCACGGCGGCGAGGCGGTCGTCAACGCGCTCCTCGACCACCCGGGCGTCGACGCGATCTCGTTCGTCGGCTCGGCCGCGACCGCCCGCCACGTCATGTCGCGCGGCGCCGCGAACGGCAAGCGCGTCCAGGCGCTCGGCGGCGCGAAGAACGCGATGGTGATCATGCCCGACGCCGACCCGGACGTCATGGTCGGCGGCGTCATGGGCTCGGCCTTCGGCGCCGCCGGGCAGCGCTGCCTGGCCGGCTCGATCGCCGTCCTCGTCGGCACCCGCGAGGAGCAGGACCGCGCCCGCGACCGGCTCGTCGAGGCGGCGTCGAAGCTGCGCACCGGCGACGGCATGGACCCGGCCACCGACGTGTGCCCGGTCGTCAGCGCGCAGGCGCGTGAGCGGCTCGCCGGCGAGATCGCCGCCGCCGAGGCCGACGGGATCCGCGTCGTGCTCGACGGGCGCGGCGACCCGGGTCCGGGCGGCGCGTTCCTCGGGCCGACGATCCTCGACGACGTCCCGGCCGGCCACCGCGTCCTCACCGAGGAGCTGTTCGGGCCGATCCTCGCGCTCGTGCGGGCGCCGGACCTCGCCGCGGCGGTCGAGCTCGTCAACGCGTCGCGCTACGGCAACGCGTCGGTCATCTTCACCGAGTCGGGCGGCGCCGCCCGCGAATACCGCTACCGGGTCCAGGCCGGCATGGTCGGCGTGAACGTGGGCGTCGCCGCGCCGATCGCCTGGTTCCCGTTCAGCGGCTGGAAGGACTCCATCGACGGCGACCTCCACGCCAACGGGCGCGACGCCGTCGAGTTCTACACCCGCAAGAAGGTCGTCACGGAGCGCTGGGCATGAGCCACGAGCTGTTGCAGGACACGGTGCGCGAGCACCTGCTGTTGCACTTCACGAACCACGCCGTCGCCTACCAGCCCGACCAGGAGGTCCTGGTCCTGGAGCGCGGGGAGGGCCCGTACGTGTTCGACACGCGCGGCCGCCGCTACATCGACGCGCTGTCGTCGCTGTTCTGCGCCCAGCTCGGCTACAGCTACGGCGAGGAGATGACGAGCGCGATCGCCGCGCAGATGCAGCGGCTGCCGTTCAACACGAACTGGGCGACCGCGCACCCGCCGGCGATCGAGCTGGCCGACGCGCTCGCCGAGCGGTTCCCCGGCCACCTCAACCACTTCTTCTTCACCGGGGGCGGGTCGGACTCCGTCGAGGCGATGTGGAAGATCGCCCGCGAGTACTTCGTCGCGATCGGCCAGCCGCAGCGGCTGAAGGCGATCGCCCGCCGCAACGCCTACCACGGCGTCACGCTCGGCGCGCTGTCGTTCACCGGCGTGCCCGGGTTCAAGGAGATCTTCGGCCCGCCGGCGATCGACGTCACCCACGTGTCGAACACGAACGCGTTCCGGGCGCCCGACGGCGACGACCCGGCCGCGTTCTGCGCGCGCCTGCTGGCCGAGGTCCGGGAGACGATCGACCGCGTCGGCCGCGACGAGGTCGCGGTCATCATCGCCGAGCCGGTCCAGAACGCGGGCGGCTGCCTCGTCCCGCCGCCCGGCTACTGGGCGGGGCTGCGCGAGATCGCCGACGAGACCGGCGCGCTGCTCGTCGCCGACGAGGTCATCTGCGGCTTCGGCCGCCTCGGCGAGTGGCTGGGCGTCATGCGCGAGGGCGTCGTGCCCGACATGGCCACGACCGCGAAGGGGCTCACGTCGGCGTACGTGCCGATGGGCGCGGTCGCCGTCTCGGACCGGATCGCCGAGACGATCCACACGGCCGGCAACCCGCTGCGCCACGGGATCACGTTCGGCGGGCACCCGGTCGCCGCCGCGGTCGCGCTGCGCAACCTCGAGATCTTCGAGCGCGACGGGGTCCTCGAGAACGTGCGCGCGAACGAGGGCTACCTGGAGGAGCGCCTGAAGGAGCTGCGGTCGCTGCCGATCGTCGGCGACACCCGCGGGCGCGGCTACTTCTGGGCGATGGAGCTCGTCCGCGACGCCGGCAACGCGACGTTCGACAAGCCCGAGCGCGACCGGATGCTGCGCGGCTACCTGCCGAAGCGGCTGCTGGAGGCCGGCCTCATCGCCCGCTGCGACGACCGCGGCGACTCGGTCCTGCAGATCGCGCCGCCGCTCATCGCCGACCGGGCGCTGCTGGACGAGATCGTCGAACGCCTCGGCGAGGTGCTGGCCGACACGGGCGCCTACATGGGCGTCGGTGTCTGACCGGCGCCTCGACGCCATCGTCGTCGGCGCCGGCATCTGCGGGCTGGCCGCCGCGGTCGCGCTGACCCGCCGGGGCGCCCGCGTGCTCGTGCTCGAGCGCGCGGGCGTCGGCGCCGAGCAGTCGGCGGGGCTGGCCCGGATCTTCCGGGTCGCCCACCTCGACCCGCGGCGGTGCGCGCTGGCGCTCGAGGCGCGCGACGGCTGGCGGCGCTGGGAGCGCGACCTCGGCGCCGGGCGGCTGCTCGGCGACGAGGGGCTCGCCGTGCTCGGCCCCGGCGTGCGCGAGCGCCAGGGCGCGGCGATGGGCGCCGCCGCGGCGCCGTGGGAGCCGCTGGCCGCGGACGCGGCGGCCGAGCGGGTGCCCGCGCTCGCCGCCGGCCACCCGTTCGGCGACGGGCTGTGGGACCCGCTGGCCGGGTCGATCCGGGTGCGGCGGACGCTGCGCGCGCTCGCCGCGCGGGTCGAGGTGCGCACCGCGACGGTGCGGGCGGTGGCCGGCGACGGCGACGCGGCCCGGGTCGAGCTGGCCGACGGGACCGTCCTGCGCGCCGGCCACGCCGTCGTGTGCGCGGGGACGGAGACGCCGGGGCTCGCGGCGGGCGCCGGGATCGAGCTGCCGATGCGCTTCGCCCACCACGTGCGACTGACGTACGCGGCGCGCGGGGCGGCGGCGGGGCGG
>JADGIB010000367.1 GCA_019683665.1 Solirubrobacteraceae bacterium | reverse complement strand
GTCGGCCTCGACGCCGACGTCGATCCCGTACGCGCTCGAGCGGCTCGTGCCCGAGCTGGAGGCGGTCCTGGCGACGGCGCGGTGAGCCGGGGCGCTAGCGCTCCGGCCGGCGCCAGTCCTCGCGGCCGCCGGTCTTCTCCAGCAGCGCGACCTCGGCGATCTCGACACCGCGCTCGATCCCCTTGACCATGTCGTAGACGGTCAGCGCCGCCACGCTCGCGGCGGTCAGCGCCTCCATCTCGACCCCGGTCTTCGCGGTCACGCGGGCCGTCGCCACGATCGTGACGAGGCCCGCCTCGGCGTCGACCTCGCAGTCGACGGCGACCTTCTCCAGCGCGAGCGGGTGGCAGAGCGGGATCAGGTCGCTCGTGCGCTTCGCCGCCTGGATGCCGGCGATCCGGGCCGTGCCGAGCACGTCGCCCTTCGGCGCGTCCCCGGCGAGGATCGCCGCCGCCGTCGCCGGCGACATCCGCACGAGCGCCCGCGCGGTCGCGGTGCGCGTCGTGACGGCCTTGTCGCCGACGTCGACCATCCGCGCGTTGCCGGCGTCGTCGAGGTGGGTCAGGCGGGTCATCGGTCAGACGGCGGCGTGCTGGGCGGCGGCGATGAGGTCGCGGACCGCCTGCTCCTCCCCGTTCTCCAGCAGCTCGATCGGGTCCGGGTCGCCGTTGACGATCCCCTCGAAGAACGCCTTGCGGTCCTGGTAGGTCGGCAGCGTCGACTTCGCCCACCCGCGCGCCTCGTTGAGCAGGATCGCCAGCCGGGCGTAGGCCTCGCCGTACTGCTCGGCGATCTGGCGCTTCATCCGCTTGGCCAGCGCGGGCGACGCGCCCGCGGTCGAGATCGCGATCGCGACCGGGCCGGTGCGGACGATCGCCGGCAGGATGAAGTTGCACAGCGGCGGCACGTCGACGACGTTGACGAGCATCGCCCGGCGCTCGGCGTCCTCGAAGACGCGGATGTTCGTTTCGGTGTCGTCGGTGGCGGCGATGACGAGGAACATCCCCTCGAGGTCCTGCGGGCCGGCGTACTCGCGCCGCTCCCAGGCGATCGAGCCCTCGGCGGCGAGCTGCTCGAGCTCCGGCACCGCCTCGGGGGCGACGAGCGTGACGTCGCCGTCGCAGGCGAGCAGGCCCTCGACCTTCTCCAGGCCGACCTCGCCGCCGCCGATGACGAGCGAGCGCCGCCCCCGGAGCCGCAGGCACACGATGTAGAACGGCGTGTCGAGCATGTCCTGCACGCAGGTCTGGTCGCAGATCCCGCGGCGGAACTGGCAGACGCACGGCTTCCCGCGGTAGGCGGCGGCGGGCATCGGCCGCAGGGTAGCTCGCCGGGCCGCCGGGCGCGATCATGACCGGATGGCGACCGCGGGCGCACCGGGCACGATGGGCGACGGGGCGCGCGCGGCGGCGCCGCTGGCGGTCGCCGTCGGCCTGTTCGGCGTCGCCTTCGGCGTCCTCGCCGCCGACGCGCTCGGGGCGACGGCCGCGGTCGTGTTCTCGGCGACGACGTTCGCGGGCTCGGCCCAGTTCGCGGCCGTGTCGCTGCTGGGCACCGGCGGCGTCGCCGGGGCGATCGTCGCCGCGCTGCTGCTGAACTCGCGCTACCTGCCGATCGGGGTGTCGGTCGCGCCGTCGCTGCCGCGGCCGCTGTGGCGGCGGCTGCTGGCCGCCCAGCTCTGCGTCGACGAGTCGTGGGCGATCGCCCACCAGGGCGGCGGGCGCTACGACGCCCGCGTCCTCGTCGGCGCGGGAATCGTCCTCTACCTGGCCTGGCTCGCCGGCACCGGCCTCGGGCTGGCCGGCGGCGAGCTGATCGGCGACCCGGAGGACCTCGGCATGGACGCGGCGTTCCCGGCCCTGTTCCTCGCGCTGCTCGCCGGCCAGGTCCACGACCGCCGCGGGGCGGCCGCCGCCGTGCTCGGCGGGGCGGTCGCGCTCGCGCTCGTCCCGTTCGCGCCCGCGGGCGTGCCGATCATCGCCGCGTCCGTCGCCTGCCTCGTCGGCCTGCGCCCGGGGCGCGCATGAGCGAGGCGTGGCTCGTCGTGGCGATCGTCGGCGCGGGCACGATCGCGCTGAAGTCGGCCGGGCCGGTCCTGCTCGGCGGGCGCGCGCTGCCGCCGCGCGTCATGGCCGTCCTCGCGCTCCTGGCGCCGAGCCTGCTCGCCGCGCTCATCGTCACGAACACGCTCGGCGGCGACCGCGAGATCGTCCTCGACGCGCGCGCCGCCGGGCTCGCCGCGGCCGTCGCCGCGCTCCTGCTGCGCGCGCCGCTGCTCGTCGTCGTCGCCGCCGCCGCGGTCGTCGCGGCCGGCGTGCGGGCGCTCGGCTGGCTGGCCTGACGTCAGCGGCGGCGCAGCGCGCGCCCGACGACGCGGGTCAGCGGCAGCGGCCCCTCGCGCAGGGCCCGCTCGCGGTCGCGGTCGCGGACCGAGCGCAGCTTCGCGACCATCCGCCCGGCGCGCTCGACCGTCGCGTCGTAGGGGCCCCACCAGAGCGCCGCGCCCCGCGGCGGCTCCCACGTGATCGCCCGCGGCGCCGCGAAGGCCCGCAGCGCGTCCTCGCCGCCGGCGCTGCCCCACGGGGCGGCCGGCAGCGACGGCACGACGCGGTGGTCGTTGAGCCACACGGTCCCGGCGCCGAGCGCGCGGGCGATCCGCTCGCCCTCGAAGCGGTTCGCCGTCCACACCGAGATCCCCGGCCCGGGCGGCAGCGCCGCGGCCGCCGCGATCGCCGCCTCGGTCGAGGCGACCGCGGTGACGGCGAGCAGCGGCCCGCGGGCCGGCTCGGCCGCGACGCGCATCGCGTCGGTCACGCCGTCGACCACGGCCGGGCCGAAGCGGCCGTCGGCGCGCGGGCCGCCGGTCACCAGCCGCGCGCCGGCGGCCAGCGCCTCCTCCAGCAGCGCGGCGGCGTCGCCGGGGTCGTCGACGGCGGGCAGCGCCGCGGCGTGCGCGGCGACGCGCTCGAGGTAGAGGGCGTGGACGGGCTCGGCCACGAACGCCCGCCGCAGCGCCCCCCGGGTCCGCC
>JADGIB010000366.1 GCA_019683665.1 Solirubrobacteraceae bacterium | reverse complement strand
CGCCTCGTCCGGGCGCGGGCGGCGGGCGGGGACTCGTCCTCGCACGTCGCCTCCGCCCGGCAGTGGAGGTGGCGGCGGGCGAGGAGCGCGTCGGCGACCTGCTCGCCGGACTGGACGATCTGGAGCTCCTGGCCGGGCGTGATCGGCACCGGGCCGGGCGGCGGCTGCGGCGTCGGCGGCCGGGCTGCAGCAGGATCGGCCGGAGGGTCACGAGGCAGTGCCGGGGCGCGGCGCCGCCGATCGCGCCGGGGGCGCTTCGGGCGGGAAGTCGCCGGTGATCGCGACCTGCTCGCGCCCGAGACACGGGCTGTCGGGCCACGCGGCCCGGCGTCGCGCGCCCGGGCCGCGCCCGCGCGGGGAGCGCCCGCCCGCGGCGGGCGGGCGCTCGGGGACGCGGCTCGATCAGTCGATCGAGATGAAGAACGGCGTGCTCACCGCGGTGTTGGTGACCGCCGAGGTGATCACGACCGTGACCTGGGTGTTGCTCGGGCACTGGCCGAACGGCCCCAGCACGGCGTTGGCGACCATCGGGCCGCTGAACGTGTGGACCGGCGTGACCTGCACGTTGTGCGGCTGGTTGGCCAGGCCGAAGATGCAGTAGCCGCCGACGGCCGGGTTGCTGACGTTCGCCGACGACATGTTCTGGGCGTTGGACACCGTGCCGTTGGCCGCGACGAGGCCGTAGGCGACGGCGGCGCCGCTACCGGGAGGGCCCTGCGGGCCGGGAGGGCCCTGCGGGCCCTGCGGCCCCTGCGGCAGCGAGCCGGCCTTGAAGTCGGCCGCGGTCAGCGAGCCGTTCTTGACCTTCGCGCCGGTGATCGCGTTGTTGGCGATCTTCGGCGACGTGACCGCGCCGTTCTTGATGTCCTTCGTGCCGATGGTCGCGGCGGCGTACGACGTGCCCCCCAGCGCGACGAACAGCGCGAGATAGGCCGCCACCGTGCTGTGGCGTGGACGGCGTAGACGCATGAGGCGTGCGTTCCTCCTGACGTGTGTCGAGTGACCCGGCATCGAGCCGGTGACCCGGCCCAACTTCGGTTTCAACACCGCGATTCCTCCCGAGTTCCGGCTGTTGTTGACATTCCGGGCGGTATCTGGATACTGCCCGGTATGCCGACGCCGTCGCTGCCGCCCGGCCCGCGCGCCCCGCGCGCGATCCAGCAGCTCGCGTGGATGCTGCGCCCGGTCCCGCTCATGGAGCGCTGCCGCCGCGCCTACGGCGACGCCTTCACGCTGCGGATCGCCGACCAGGGCACCTGGGTCTTCCTCGCCCACCCGGACGCGGTCAAGGAGGTGTTCACCGCCGACCCGGCCGTCCTCCACGCCGGCGAGGCCAACCGCGTCCTGCGCCCGTGGCTGGGCGAGCACTCCGTCCTGCTGCTCGACGACGACGCGCACCTCGCCCAGCGCCGGCTCCTGCTGCCGCCCTTCCACGGGCAGCGGATGCAGCGCTACGAGGCGCTCATGACCGAGCTGGCCCAGCGCGAGGTCGCCCGCTGGCCGGCCGGCGAGCCGTTCGCGCTGTGGCCCCACATGCAGGCCGTCACGCTCGAGGTGATCGTCCAGGCGATCTTCGGCGAGCGCGAGGGGCCGCGCCTGGACCGCCTGCGCGCCGCGCTGCGCGCGGCCGCCGCCTCGACGACGAGCTGGCGGACGATGCTGAAGATGGCGACGCTCGGGCCCGACCGGCTCGCCGCCGACGCCGCCTTCCGCCGGCGGATGGCCCCGGTCGACGAGGTCGTCCACGAGACGATCGCCGCCCGCCGCGCCGAGCACGAGCGCGGCGGCGAGCGCGACGACATCCTCTCGCTCCTGCTCGACGCCCGCCACGAGGACGGCTCGCCGATGACCGACGCCGAGCTGCGCGACGAGCTGATGACGCTCCTCGTCGCCGGCCACGAGACGTCGGCCACCTCCCTGGCCTGGGCCGTCGAGCGGCTCGTGCGCCACCCCGAGGCCCTCGACCGGCTCGCCGCCGGCGACGACGACTACGTCGACGCCGTCGTCAAGGAGACGCTGCGCCTGCGGCCGGTCATCCCGATCGTCGCGCGCCGCGCGACGGCCCCGGTGCGGATCGCCGGGTGGGACCTCCCGGCCGGGACGATGGTCGCCCCCTGCATCCACCTCGTCCACCGCCGCCCCGACGTCTACCCCGACCCGCACCGCTTCCGGCCCGAGCGCTTCCTCGAGCGGCCCGCCGGCACGTACACGTGGATCCCGTTCGGCGGCGGGGTGCGCCGCTGCCTGGGCGCGTCGTTCGCCCAGTTCGAGATGCGGGCGATCCTGCGCGTCATCGCGCGCCGGCGGCGCCTGGCGCCGGCCCGGCCGCCGCGCGAGCGGGCCCGCCGCCGGGCGGTCACGCTCGTCCCCGACCGCGGCGCGGAGGTCGTCGCGTGGCCCGCCTGACCCGCAAGGAGCGCCAGGCGCGCACGCGCCGGCGCCTCGTCGACGCGGCCGCCCACGTCGGCGCCCGCCGCGGCCTGGCCGCCGCCTCGCTCGACGAGGTCGCCCAGGTCGCCGGGTACACGAAGGGCGCCGTCTACGCGAACTTCGCCTCCAAGGAGGAGCTGTTCCTCGCCGTCCTCGACGAGCGCTTCGCCGAGCGCCTGGCCCAGATCGAGCGGCTCTTCGGCTCCGACACCGACCCGGCCGTCCAGGCGGCCGAGGCCGGCGCCGACCTGTCGCAGGCGATGGCGGCCGACCGCGACTGGCAGCGGCTGTTCTTCGAGTTCGCCGTCCACGCCGCCCGCGACGCCGCGTTCCGCGAGCAGCTCACCGCCCGCTACCGGCGGCTGCGCGAGCGGATCGCCGAGATCCTCGCCCAGCGGATGCGCGAGACCGGCGTCGCCGCCAGCGTCTCCCCCGCCGACCTCGCGCTCATGACGTTCGCGATGGCCAACGGGGTCGCGCTCGAGGCGCTGCTGGAGCCCGACGCCGTGCCCGGCGACCTGCTCGCGCGGATGTACGCGATCCTCGCCGAGGGCGTCGCCCGCCCCCGCGCCGCCCCCCCCCCCCCCGGCGAACCCCCCCCGGGGGGGGTGTAAAAA
>JADGIB010000365.1 GCA_019683665.1 Solirubrobacteraceae bacterium | reverse complement strand
ACGACCTGCTGCGGCCCGCCGTCGTCCGCGACGGCGCCGACCGCGACGCTCACCGCGCCGTCCGGGTGCACCATGAGCCCGGCCGGGCTCTGGCGCTCGCCCGCGGGCGCGGGCACGGTCGTCACGTCCGCGCGCCGGCCGTCGGTCCCGGCGCGCACGACGACCGCGTCGTGGCGGCCGTCGCGCGTGACCTGGCCGTCGGCCGCGATCTCGCCGCCGGCGCCGATCGCCACGTGGAGCAGGCTCGTCGCCGGGCCCGCGTCCACCGGCCCGGCCAGCCCCCAGGCCGGGCCGGGCGCCAGGTCCGTCAGCGAGAAGCGGGCGATCGCCCCGAGGCCGGCGACCGCGCCGACCGAGACGAAGCGGCCGGCCCCGTCGAGCACGGTCCGCCGCAGGCCCCAGCGCCCGTCTGCGCCCCAGGCGCCGGCGGCCACGACCGCGCCCGACGGCGACAGTCGCACCCGCCCGCTCGCCCCGCTCCCGGGGCCCGACACGGTGCCGGTGACCAGGATCGAGGTCCCGTCGACGATCGCGAGGTCCGCGGCGACGTCGTGCGGCCCGATCGCCGGGTCGAACTCGATCGGCGTCCAGCCGCCCTCGCCGAAGGTCGGGTCGGGCGTCCCGTCCGGCCGCAGCCGCGCGACGACGGACTCGAGCGTGCCCGGGTTGTGGACGCCGACGACGACGATGCGGCCCTCGGCGTCGACCGCGACCGCGCTCGGGTCGACGAACCTGGCGTCGCCGGCGGCGGGCTCGGCGATCCCGTCGCCGCCGCCGAACGCGGGGTCGAGCGTGCCGTCCGCGCGCAGCTTCGCCACCCGGAACAGGTCGGTGGCGACGACGACGCCGCCGTCGGGCGCGGCCGCCACCGCGCCGGCGCGGGGCAGCTCGGGGATCCGGACGACGCCGTCGCCGGAGAAGGAGGGGTCGGGCCCCGGGGCCGCGGGCGCGGTCGCGGGCGCCACGGCGGCGGCCGCCAGGGCGAGGGAGATCAGGGTCGTTCGCATGGCGGCGGAGCCTGTCCACGCGGGCTTGCCGCGTCCTTGCCGCGCCGCGGCGGGGGCACGGCAAGCCGGCGGCAAGCGGGAAATCTGTGAATCCCGCCCGGGAATGCTACGTTTTAGCGATGGAGCCGACGAGCACCACCCCGAGAGGCCGCAGCGGGTCGCTCGAGAACCCCGAGGTCTACGAGAACGTCCCGGGGCACATCATCCCGATCCTCACCCGCGAGTTCGACGACTTCGACAACGAGGCCGAGAAGTTCCTCCGCGGGGAGACGCCGGAGGCGGAGTTCATCGGCTTCCGCCTGAAGCAGGGCGTCTACGGCCAGCGCCAGCCGAACGTGCAGATGATCCGCGCGAAGGTCCCGTTCGGCGGCATCACGCCCGAGCAGATGGAGGCCTACGCGGACGTCGTCGAGAAGTACGCGCCGCTGCGCAAGGCGCACATCACGACGCGCCAGAACATCCAGATCCACCACGTCCCGCTCCCGGACGCGGCGGCCGCGATCCGCGAGCTCGGCGACGCCGGCATCTCCAGCCGCGAGGGCTGCGGCAACACCGTGCGCAACGTGACCGGCGACCCGTGGGCGGGCGTCTGCGAGGGCGAGCCGTTCGACGTCACCCCGTACGCCGGCGCGTACGTCCGCTACTTCGTGCGCCACCCCACGACGCAGCTCATGCCGCGCAAGGTCAAGACGGCGTTCAACGGCGCCCCCGAGGACCGCGCGCTCACCGGCATCCACGACATCGCCTTCCTGGCCCGGGTCCGCGACGGCGTGCGCGGCTTCGAGGTCCGCGTCGGGGGCGGCACGTCGATCATGCCGCGCATCGCGCCGACCCTCTACGAGTTCGTCGGCGCCGACGACGGCGAGTACCTGAAGGTCGCCGAGGCCGTCTTCCGGATCTTCGACCGCCAGGACTGGCTGCGCGTCAACCGCGCCCGTGCCCGCCTGAAGGTCTTCGTCGACAAGTACGGCATCGACGAGCTGCGCCGCCAGGTCGAGGAGGAGCTGAAGGGCGACTGGGTCGCCGAGCGCGACTTCTCCGTCCAGCACCGCCTCTTCCTCGACGACGAGGAGGCCAAGGCGCCGCCCGTCCCCGAGGCGTACGGCACGCCCACCGAGGACGAGCTGCCCGCCTACGAGCGCTTCGTCGCCTCGGCGGTCCGGCCGCAGAAGCAGGCCGGCTTCTCGACCGTCCACGTGCACGTCCCGCGCGGCGACCTCACGCCCGAGCAGTTCCGCGGGCTGGCCGCGATCATGCGCGACTTCACCGGCGGGTACGCGCGGACGACCGTCCACCAGAACTTCCTGCTGCGCTGGGTCCGCGACGAGTCGGTCTACGACGTGTGGAAGCGCCTGGGCGAGATCGGCCTCGACCAGCCCGGCGCCGACGAGATCGACGACGTCGTCTCGTGCCCGGGCACGGACTCCTGCAAGCTCGGCATCACCTCGTCGATGGGCCTCAATCAGGCGATCCGCGAGCGGCTGGCCGAGATGCAGGTCACCGACCCGCTGACCCGCCGGATCCACATCAAGATGTCCGGCTGCCCGAACGGGTGCAGCCAGCACCACATCGCGAACATCGGCTTCTACGGCGCGTCGATCAAGGTCGGCGAGCACACGCTGCCCGCCTACATCCCGCACATCGGCGGCCAGTACGGGGCGCCGAAGGGCGAGATCGCCTACGGCACGCGGCTGAAGCTGCGCATCCCGGCCAAGCGCGTCCCCGACGCGGTCGAGCGCTGGCTGCGCTTCTACGAGGCCGAGCGCCAGGAGGGCGAGCCGTTCAACGCGTTCGCCGCCCGGGTCGGGACGACCGCGTTCGAGGACCAGGTCCGGGACCTCGCGGTGGCCGTCGAGTTCTCGCTGGAGAACATGAGCCACTTCATCGACTGGAGCCGCAACGTCCCGTTCGTGGTCCAGCGCGGCGAGGGGGAGTGCGCGGTCTGATGGCCGCCGCCGAGCCGGTCGAGCGCCGGCCCTGGGGCCCCGGGGGGGGGCCCGGCCCGCCCCCCCCGCCGGGGGGGCCCCCCCCCCCCCCCCGGGGGGGT
>JADGIB010000364.1 GCA_019683665.1 Solirubrobacteraceae bacterium | reverse complement strand
CCCCGGGGGGGGGCGGGGGCGCGCCCGGGCGGGCGCCGCCCGCGCGGCGGGGGGGGGCGACGACGACGGCTCCGGCGGCCCGGACGCCCCGGTCCCGGGCGCCGAGACCCCGGCCGCCGAGGCGTCGGGCGAGACGCTCGGGTTCCCGTACCTGGCCACGAAGAACACGACCCGCGTCGCCGGCGCCGACCCGGCCGCGCTCGCCGCCGGCAGCGCGCTCGCCGTCTTCCCCGCCACCGGCGAGACGACCCGCCCGCCCGCGGTGACGCTCGTCCCGGCCGGCGACTGGCGCGCGGCGATCGCCGCCTCGGTCCTCGTCGCCCGCCCCGTCCGGGCGCCCGTCCTCATGGCCGAGGGCGACGCGCTGCCCGACGTCACCCGCGACGCGCTGGCGCGGCTGGCCCCGCGCGGCTCCGGCGTCCTCGGCGGCACCCAGGTCATCCGCGTCGGCGACGTGCCCGCGCCCGAGGGGCTGCGCGCGACCGCCGGCGCCGGCGCTGACCCGTTCGCGCTCGCCGCCGCCATCGACAGGCTCGCCGCGAGCGCGCGCGGCGAGCCGAGCGACACCGTCCTCGTCGTCGGCAGCGAGGCGCCCGCCTACGCGATGCCGGCCGCGGCGTGGGCGGCGAAGTCCGGCGACCCGGTCCTCTTCACCGAGCCCGACCGCCTGCCCGAGGCGACCGCGCAGGCGCTGCGCCGCCACGACGACCCGCGGATCGTCGTCCTCGGCCCGCCGTCGGCGGTGTCGGCGCGCGTCGTCGCCCGGCTCGGCCGCTACGGGACCGTCGAGCGGCTCGACGCCCCCACGCCCCAGGAGGCCGCGGTCGCCTTCGCGCGCCACACCGACGGCGCGTTCGGCTGGGGCCTCGTCGACCCCGGGCACGGCCTCCAGTTCGCGAACCCGTCGATGCCCGCCGCCGCGGCGGCGGCCGCGCCGCTGGCCTCCGCGGGCACCTACGGGGCGCTCCTGCTCGTCGCCGAGGACGGCTCGCTGCCCGATCCGGTCGTCCAGTTCCTGCTCGACATCCAGCCCGGCTACGAGGACGACCCGGTCCGCGGCGTCTACAATCACGGCTGGCTCATCGGCGACGAGGGGGCGATCGGCCTCGACGCCCAGTCGCGGATCGACGCCCTCCTCGAGATCTCCCCAGTGACCGGCCCATCCTCGTGAGCGAATTCGAGCATCCCTCCCGCACCAGCCCCGACCACGAGGTGACGGTGGACGACATCCGCCAGCTCACAGGCGCCGCCACCCCCCACTTCGCCCAGCAGATCCGCAACCGCGTCGCGAAGCTCATCGCGCCGCTGCCGGCCGACCACCCGGCCCGCATCGAGGGCGAGCGCGAGATCGATCGCCTGACGCGCCTCGGCTTCACCGGGGAGACCCGCGGCACGCCGGCCCAGCCGGGCCAGCGGCCGCTGCGCTCGAACTCCGGCGCCGCCCCCGCGCTCGAGGCGGCCGAGGCCCGCTGACGCCGCCCGGCGCGCGCCGCCGCCGCCGCCGCGGGTAGGCTCCCGCCCCGTGCGCATCGGGGTCTTCCTCGGCTACTGGCCGTGGTTCCAGCCGGCCGAGCAGGTCGAGCTGGCGCAGCTCGCCGACCGCCTCGGGCTCGACTCGGTGTGGATCGCCGAGGCGTGGGGCCAGGACGCCGTCTCCGTGCTCGGGCTGCTGGCCGGCAGGACCGAGCGGATCGGCCTCGGCTCCGGGCTCATGCAGATCCCGGCGCGCAAGCCGACCGCGACGGCGATGGCCGCCGCCTCGCTCGACGTCATCAGCGGCGGGCGCTTCCGGCTCGGGCTCGGCCTCAGCGGGCCGCAGGTGTCGGAGGGCTGGTACGGCGTGCCGTTCGGCCGCGGCCTGGCGCGCACGCGCGAGTACGTCGACGTCGTGCGCCGCGCCCTGAACCGCGAGCGCATCCTCGCGCCGATGGAGGCCGGCGGGGTCGTCACCGGCCTGGGCAGGCCGCTGAAGCTCCTCGCCCGCCCCGTCCAGGACCGCCTGCCGATCTACCTCGGGGCGACCGGCCCGAAGTCGATCGCGCTCACCGCCGAGATCGCCGACGGCTGGCTGCCGTTCGTCATCGAGAAGGCGATGCTCGGCGAGATCGACCCGCCCCGCGACCGGCCGTTCGACGTCGCCGCCTGCGTCCCGGTCGCGATCGACGACGACCTCGCGGCCGCGCGCGACGCGGTCCGCCCCTGGCTGGCCTTCTACTTCGGCGCGATGGGCGCGCCGGAGCGCAACTTCTACGTCGACCTCGCCGCCCGCCACGGCCATGGCGACGCCGCCCGCGCCGCCCAGGCGCGCTGGCTGGAGGGCGACCGGGCCGGCGCGGCGGCCGCCCTCACCGACGCGCTCGTCGACGCCGCCGCGATCGCGACGCGGCCCGGCGACCTCGCGGCCCGCGTCGCCGAGTACGCGCAGGCGGGCGCGACGACGCTCATCGCGCTCCCGTGCGGCGACCGGCCAGCGACGATCGAGGCGCTCGCGCGTGTCCACCAGGCCTGAGGGCATCCCCGGCTCCCTCCTGAAGGGCCCCTTCCCGGTCGGCGCCTACGCGCGCAAGCTCCAGGAGGAGCTGCGCAAGCGCGCCCGCGTGCAGCTCTTCGGCGAGGTGTGGGGCTTCCGGGCGGCGTTCGCCCGCGTCTACTTCGAGCTGCGCGACGGCGAGGGCGCGCTGCCGTGCGCGATGTGGCGGGCCGACTTCGACGCGCTCGGCCTCGGCCCGCTCGCCGACGGGGCGCAGGTCGTCGTCGCCGGCGGCCCCTCCTACTACCCGGGGTCGCGCACGAGCTCGCCGCACTTCGCCTTCGACGTCTCCGCCGTCCGCCTCGCCGGCGAGGGCGACCTCCTCGCCCAGCTCGACCGGCTGCGCAAGGCGCTCGCCGCCGAGGGGCTGCTCGAGCCGCAGAAGCGGCTGCCGCGCCCGGCGCTGCCGCGGGCGATCGGCGTCGTCTGCGCCGAGCAGGGCAAGGCCCGCGACGACGTGCTCGCGGGGCTGCGCCGCCGCGGCTGGGGCGGGCGGGTCGTGTGGGCGTTCGCGCCCGTCCAGGAC
>JADGIB010000363.1 GCA_019683665.1 Solirubrobacteraceae bacterium | reverse complement strand
GCCCGGCGCCGCCGGTCGCCCCGCCGCCCGCGCGCCGCGGCTGGGTCGCCCCGTTCCTCAGCGCCCTCGTCGGCGCGCTCGCGGTCGTCGTCGTGTTCCTGCTCGTGTTCGGCGGCGACGACGCCGCCGACCCCGAGCCGCTGCCCGCCACCGCCGGCCCCGGCGGCGCCCAGGCGAACGCCCGCGCGATCTACGCGCGCGCCTCCGGCTCCGTCGTCTCGGTCGTCGCGCGCACGGCGGGCGGCCGCGCGACCGGCACCGGCTTCCTCGTCGGCGGGCGCGACACGATCGTCACGAACGCGCACGTCGTCGGGACCGCCGACCGGGTCCAGGTCCGCTTCGGCGACGACGGCCGCCTCCTCGACGCCGAGGTCCTCGGCCGCGACGTCTCGACCGACCTGGCCGTCGTGCGCGTCGACCCGTCCCTGCACACCGGCAACCCGCTGCCGCTGGCCGACTCCGACGACGTCCGGGTCGGCGACGCCGTCGTCGCGATCGGCAACCCGTTCGGCCTCGACCGCACCGCGACGGCCGGGATCGTCTCGGCGACCGGCCGCCACATCTCGGCGCCCAACGGCTTCGACATCCCCGACGTCATCCAGACCGACGCCCCGATCAACCCGGGCAACTCCGGCGGCCCGCTGCTCGACGCGCGCGGCCGGGTGATCGGCGTCAACTCGCAGATCGCGACCTCCGGCGCGGGCGGCGGCAACGTCGGCATCGGCTTCGCCGTGCCGTCGAACACGGTGCGCGACATCGTGCCCCAGCTCGAGCAGGGCAAGCGCATCCGCCGCGCCTACCTCGGCGTGTCGACGACGACCGGCCCGCGCGGCGCGCGCGTGGCCGAGGTGACGCCGAGCGGCCCGGCCGACACGGCCGGCATCCGCGTCGGCGACGACATCATCCGCGTCGGCGGCCACGCCGTCGGCGACTCCGACGACCTCGGCGCCGTCGTCCTCGAGTTCGAGCCCGGCGACGAGGTCGAGGTCGTCGTCGTCCGCGACGGGGCCGAGCGCACGATCACGGTCCGACTCGGGACGCGACCCGGCGGCTGAGCCTCCCATGCACCTCGTCGACCCGCTGTATCTGCTGGCGCTGCCGGCGCTCGGCGCGGGCGTCGCCGCCTACGTGGCGATCGCCGTCCGGCGCCGCCGGCGCGGGACCGCGTTCGCGAGCCCGGCGCTGGTGCCGAACGTCGCGCCGGCCTCGCCGCGCTGGCGCCGCCACCTGCCGCTCGCGCTCTACGCGCTCGCGCTCGCCGCGCTCATCGTCGCGGTCGCGAAGCCGACGACGACGGTCGCCGTGCCCGACGAGCGCGCCTCGATCATGCTCGTCACCGACGTCTCCGGCTCGATGACCGCGACCGACGTCGCCCCGAACCGGATGCGCGCCGCGCGCCGGGCCGCGAGCCGGTTCGTCGACGACGTCCCCGAGCAGATCCGCATCGGCGTCATGGCCTTCAACCAGCACCCGCGCACGCTCCAGCGCCCGACCCGCGACCGCGCCGAGGTGCACGAGGCGCTCAACCGGATGCGCCCGAGCGGCGGGACCGCCACCGGCGAGGCGCTGAAGGCGGCGCTCCAGGTGCTGCGCCCGCCGCTGAAGCCGGGCGAGGAGCCGGCGCCGGCCGCGATCGTGCTCCTGTCCGACGGCGAGTCGGTCACCGGGCGCGACCCGGTCGCGGTCGCGCACGAGGCGGCCGACGAGGGCGTGCCGATCTACACGGTCGCGCTCGGGACCGACGAGGGCACGATCGAGGTCCGCCGCCGCGACGGCACGACGGTGACCGAGCGCGTCCCGCCGGACCCCGAGACGCTGCGCGAGATCGCCGAGGTCTCCGGCGGCGCCGCGTTCACCGCCGAGGCGGCCGACGAGCTCGGCGCCGTCTACGAGCGGCTCGGCTCCCAGCTCGGCACCCGCGAGGAGGAGCGCCAGGTCACGGTCTGGTTCGTCGGCGGCGCGCTCGCGCTGCTCGGGCTCGGCGCGGCGGTCTCGCTGGCGACGATGGGGCGGGTGATCTGACGCGGTGCGCCTGACCGACCCGGTCTGGCTGGCGGCGCTGGCCGCGATCCCGCTCGTCCTCGCGCTCCAGGCGCTGCTCGCGCGGCGGCGGCGGCGCTACGCGGCGCGCTTCCCCGCGCTCGGGACGCTCGCGGCGGTCGCGCCGCGGACCGGCGGCGGGTGGCGGCGGTGGCTGCCGGCGGCGCTCGTCCTCGCCGCGCTGGCCGGGATGGTCGTCGCGATGGCCCGCCCGGAGCGGACGGTCGCGGTCCCGATCGAGAAGGCGGCGGTCATGCTCGTCACCGACACGTCGAACTCGATGATCGCCGACGACGTCGACCCCGACCGCCTGACCGCGGCCAAGAACGCGGCGCAGACGTTCATCGACGAGCTGCCCGACGGGCTGGAGCTCGGCGGGGTCGCCTACTCGACTGGCCCCTACGACGTCGTCGAGCCGACGACCGACCACGACCAGGTGCGCGAGCTGATCGACTCGCTGTCGCCCGACGGGGCGACGGCGACCGGGGACGCCCTGCAGGCCGCGCTCGACGCCCTGGAGGAGCACCGCGAGGAGGGCGCGCGCCGGGCGCCCGCGGCGATCGTCCTCCTCTCCGACGGCCAGACGACGGCGGGCCGCGACCCGATCGAGGTCGCCGAGGAGGCCAAGCGGCTGCGCGTCCCGATCTACACCGTCGCGCTCGGCACGCCCGACGGGACGATCCCCGGCCCGGGCGGCTCGGTCGTCCCGGTCCCGCCCGACCCGGTGACGCTCGAGCGGATCGCCGAGATCACCGGCGGGCAGGCGTTCACCGTCGACGACGCCGCCGCGCTCGAGGCCGTCTACAGCCGCCTCGGCTCCCAGATCGGCTCCAAGCGCGAGACGCGCGAGATGACGGCCGGGTTCGCCGCGATCGGCGCCGTCCTGCTCGCCGCCGGCCTGGTCGCCGCCGTCCGCTTCCAGCCGCGCTTCCCGTAGCGGCCCGCGCCGCCGCGCCGCCCCGCCTGGGGACGTGTGGCACCTGGCGTCGGAGGGGTCGATGTCAGGTGCCACACGTCGGGCC
>JADGIB010000362.1 GCA_019683665.1 Solirubrobacteraceae bacterium | reverse complement strand
GGGCGCGGGCGGCGGGCGGGGCGGGCGCGGGGGGGGGGGGGGGGGGCGGCGGGGGCGGCCCCCCCCGCCGAGGCCGTCGAGCACGACCTCGAGGCGCTCCAGGCCAAGGCCGCCGAGCGCGACGAGTACCTCGCGCTCGCGCAGCGCACCCAGGCCGACTTCGAGAACTACCGCAAGCGGGCGGCCCGCGACGTGCAGGCGGCTCAGGATCGCGGGGCGGCGAAGGTCGTCAAGGAGCTGCTGCCGGCCCTCGACAACCTCGAGCGGGCGATCGCGGCCGCCGAGGAGCAGGAGGGCGACGAGCACCACCTGACCGCCGGGATCCGGCTCGTCCACCGCGAGCTGATCGACGCGCTCGGGCGCCTCGGGATCGAGACGATATCGCCGAAGGGCGAGGCCTTCGACCCGAACGTCCACGAGGCGATGTCGTCGCAGCCGGTGGAGGGCGCCGAGAGCGGGACCGTCGTCGAGGTCTACCAGCAGGGCTACCGGCTCAACGGCCTGGTCATCCGGCCGGCCCGAGTGGCGGTGGCCGCCTAGTGGGAGGCCGATGATGGCGGAAGACTTCTACAGCATCCTCGGCGTCGACAAGAAGGCCTCCCAGGAGGAGATCAAGAAGGCCTACCGGAAGCTCGCGCGCCGCTACCACCCGGACCGCAACCCGGGCGACAAGGCGGCGGAGGCGCGCTTCAAGGAGATCTCGGCCGCCTACGACACGCTCGGCGACCCGGAGAAGCGCAAGGAGTACGACCGGCAGCGGGCCAACCCGTTCGCCGGCGGCTTCCCGGGCGGCGGCGGCTTCGGGGGCGGGGCCGGCGGCGGCTTCGACGCCGGCTCGTTCTCCGACATCCTGTCGAACCTGTTCGGCGGGGCCGCCGGCCGGCGCGGCGGCGGGCCGCAGCCCGAGCGCGGCCGCGACCTGGAGGCCTCGGTCCGCCTCACGTTCCAGCAGGCCGTCGACGGCACGCAGGTGTCGCTCACCGTCCCGACCTCGTCGATGTGCTCGACCTGCCACGGGACCGGCGCCCGGCCGGGGACGACGCCGAAGGTCTGCCCGCGCTGCCAGGGCCGGGGCGTCGAGCAGCAGGGCCAGGGCCTGTTCTCGATCACCCAGCCGTGCTCGCAGTGCGGGGGCAGCGGGGCGATCATCGAGGACCCCTGCCCGACCTGCCACGGCAGCGGCTCGGTCCGCACGGCGAAGACGTACCGGGTGAACATCCCGCCGGGGGTCCGCGAGGGCTCGCGCGTGCGGCTCGCCGGCAAGGGCGAGCCGGGGCGCAACGGCGGCCCGCCCGGGGACCTCTACGTCGTCACCCGCGTCGAGCCGTCGCCGATCTTCAAGCGCAAGGGCGACAACCTCGAGGTCGAGGTCCCGCTGACGATCCCGGAGGCGCTGCGCGGCGCCGAGATCGAGGTGCCGACGCTGACCGGGACGAAGCGGCTGCGCGTGAAGCCGGGCACGAAGCCCGGGACCGTGCAGCGGCTGCGCGGCGAGGGCCCGCCGAAGCTCAGCGACAAGCGGAGCCGCGGCGACATCCACTACCGCTTCGTGCTCGACATCCCCGAGTCGCTCACCCGTGAGCAGGAGAAGGCGGTCGAGCAGCTGTCGAAGGTCATGAACGGCAACCCGCGCGCGAAGCTGTTCGCGCAGGCGGGCGGCCGCTCGGCGCGCGGGAAGGCGGCCTGATGGCGTCGCGGCCCCGTCGCACGACCCGCACGACGCGGACGACCCGGACGACGATCCAGGTCGAGCGCGATCGGGGTGTGTTCATGATCTCGGTCGCCGCCGAGCTGGCGGAGATGCACCCGCAGACGCTGCGCATGTACGAGGCGCGCGGGCTCATCACGCCGAAGCGCTCGCCGAAGGGCACGCGGCTCTACTCGCACGAGGACGTCGAGCGGCTGCGGCGCATCCAGCGGATGACGACCGAGTACGGGTTGAACCTCGCCGGCGTCGAGCGGGTGCTCGAGCTCGAGCAGAAGCTCGAGCGCGCGCAGGCGAAGGTCGAGGCGCTCGAGCGGCGCTCCGAGGAGCTGCGCCGCGAGATCGAGGCGCTGGAGGCCAAGCGCAACGAGGTGCGCGCCGACATCGTCCGCTACGAGCACTCGCGCGAGCTGGCCCGCCGCCAGGACGTCGCGCCCGTGAAGCTGAAGGTCGAGCGCCCGAGCGGCTGACCCGGGCCGCCGAACCCGGTAGCGTCCCGCCCGTCTCGCAAACGATCTGACGAATTCAGGGGTATGGGACGACTCGAGGGGAAGGTGGCCCTGATCACCGGCGGGGCCGGCAGCATCGGCTCCGCCACCGCGCGCGCGTTCGTGGCCGAGGGGGCCCGCGTCGTGATCAGCGACCTGGACCAGGCCGCGGTCGACGCGGTCGCCGTCGAGCTGGGCGACCGCGCGCTCGGCGTCGCCGCCGACGTGACGGACTCCGACCAGGTCGCGGCGGTGGTGAAGGCGGCGGTCGACCGCTTCGGCGGGCTCGACGTCGCGTTCGCGAACGCCGGCATCGCCGGGCCGAACGCGACGATCGCCGACTACGACCCGGCCGCGTTCGACCAGGTCCTGGCCGTGAACGTCCGCGGCCCGTTCCTGCTCGCCAAGCACGCACTGCCGGTCATCCGCGACGGCGGCAGCTTCATCATCACGTCCAGCGTCGTCGGGCTGACGTCGGCGCCGGGGATCTGCGCCTACGCGACCTCCAAGCACGCGGTCGTCGGCCTCATGCGGACCGCGGCCAAGGAGGTCGTCGACCGGCGCATCCGCGTGAACACGATCCACCCGGGCCCGGTCGACAACGCGTTCCAGGACGCGGTCGAGCGCGACGCGACCGGCCAGGACACCGAGACGGCGAACGAGATCTTCAACTCGATGATCCCGCTCGGCCGCCACGCCCGGCCCGAGGAGGTCGCCGCCGCCGTCGTCTACCTCGCCGGCGACGAGAGCGCGTTCATGACCGGCGCGACGATCCCGCTCGACGGCGGGATGTCGATCTAGGCCCCGCGCCGTTGTCGGATCGCGGCCGCGATGCGGGCTGTGGCTTATACACATCTCCGAGCCCCCGAG
>JADGIB010000361.1 GCA_019683665.1 Solirubrobacteraceae bacterium | reverse complement strand
GGCGGTCGGCGCGAGCGCGACGACGAGCAGCCCGGCGACGGCCAGCAGGGCGGCGGACAGGTGCAGCGAGGTCAGCTCGCCGAGGCCGCCGATGAGCGGCGGGCCGGCGAGGAAGCCGAGGTAGCCGAGCGAGCTCGTCGTCGCCAGGGCCGGGCCGGTCGGCACGCCGGGCTGGTCGGCGGCGGCGCGGAACAGCGTCGGGACGACGCCGCTGAGCCCGAGGCCGAGCGCGGCGAACCCGGCGATCGCGGCCGGCACGGTCCCGACCGCCAGCCCGGCGCCGAACCCGGCGGCGGCGAGCGCGCCCGAGCGGCGCAGCAGCCCGACGGCGCCCCAGCGCGCCCACAGCGCGTCGGCGACGAGGCGCCCGCCGGCCATCGCCAGTGAGAACGCGGCGAAGGCGATCGCGCCCAGCGCGGCGGTCCCGCCGAGGTCGTCGTCGACGAGCTTCGCGCTCCAGTCGTTCGCGCCGCCCTCGGCCATGAGGCAGAAGAAGCAGGCGACGCCCATGACGAGGAGCCGCGGCGGCAGGCGGCGCCACGGCAGCCGCTGCGCCCCGGCGTCGGGGTCGCGGTCGTCGGGCAGCAGGCGGCCGACGGCGAGCAGGCCGAGGCCGCCGAAGAGGACGGCGCCGGCGACGACGTTCGGCAGCGGGGCGACGTCGAGGGCCGCGCACACGGCGCCCAGGCCGGCGCCGGCGAAGGCGCCGAACGAGAACGCGGCGTGCAGCGAGGAGAGGATCGGGCGGCGCAGGTGGCGCTCGGCGGTCACGCCCTGGGCGTTCATGGCGATGTCGAGCCCGCCGTTCGCGGCCCCGACGAGGACGAGGACGGCGGCGAGCGCGGGGACGCCGGGGACGACCGCGGGCAGCAGGACGGCGAGCGCGAGGGCGGCGACGAACAGCCGGCACAGCGTCCGGCTCGGGCGGCGGGTGAGCCGGCGCCCGACGAGCGGCATCGTCACGAGCGCGCCGACCGCGGGGCCCAGGAGGGCGAGGCCGAGCGCGCCGGTGCCGGCGTCGACGCGGTCGGCGATCGCGGGGATGCGCGCCGCCCAGGTCGCGAACAGGGCGCCGTTGGCGAAGAAGACCGCGGTGATCGCGGCGCGCAGGTTCACGCGCCGATCACCTCGATGCCGAGCGCGCGGTAGGGGGCGAGCGCGCGGTCGTCGGCCCCGGCGTCGGTGACGAGGTGCGTCACCGCGGACATCGGGGCGACGACGAACGGCATCGCGGTGCCGAGCTTGTCGTGGTCGGCGAGGGCGACGACCTCGGCGGCGCCGGCGATCATCGCCGCTTTCGCGTGGCGCTCCTCGATGTCGTCGGTCGTGACGCCGATCTCGGGGTGCAGGCCGCAGATCCCCAGGAAGACGAGGTCAGCCCGGATCGCGCGCAGCGACTCGACGGCGCCGGCGCCGACGGTGACGAGCGAGGGGACGTGGAGGGTGCCGCCGACGACGGTGACGCGCAGGCCGGGATGCTCGGCGAGGGCGAGCGCGATCGGCGGGCTCGTCGTGACGACGGTGGCCCGCAGGTCGTCGCGCAGGCTGCGGGCGAGCTCGAGCGTCGTCGTGCCGCCGTCGAGGACGATCACCTGGCCGTCGCGGGCCAGGCGGGCGGCGCGGCGGGCGATCGAGGCCTTCGCCTCGGGCGCGCGGTCGGCGCGCTGGCGGAACGGGCGGGCGTCGCTGGCCCGGGGGAGGGCGCCGCCGTGGACGCGCCGCAGCAGTCCGGCCTCGTCGAGCTCGCGCAGGTCGCGGCGGATCGTGTCGGGGGAGACGGCGAGCTCGGCGCTCAGGTCGGCGGCGAGCACGCGGCCCTGGGTGCGCAGGCGCTCGAGGATGAGCTCGCGGCGCTCGTCGGTCAGCACCGGACCGAGCCTACACGAACGTGCACGAACCGGAAGGTTCGTGCACGGACACGCGGATTCGGTCAGGCGTCGGGGCGCGGCGACGCCGCCGGTCGGGACCGCGACGTCCACGGGTCCCGCCGCCGGTCGGGGTCAGTCCATCCCGGCCAGCCGCGCCAGGTGCGCGCGCCAGGTCGCCTCGGTGTGGTCGAGGCGGCGGCCGTGGAAGGCCCGCACGAGCCCGTCGCGCGGGCCGGCGGGGTCGAGGTCGACGGCGAAGCGGACCGCGGCGGCCTCGCCCTCCTCGCGGGCCAGCAGGTCGACGACGGTGCCGCCGAGCAGGACCGCGTCGCGCAGCGCCGGCGGGAACGCGGGCGGCGGGCCCTCGTGGAGGCGGCGGGCGATCGCCGCCCGGGCCAGC
This sequence comes from Solirubrobacteraceae bacterium, assembly GCA_019683665.1. Taxonomy (GTDB): domain Bacteria; phylum Actinomycetota; class Thermoleophilia; order Solirubrobacterales; family Solirubrobacteraceae; genus Capillimicrobium. Next base: position 796 of record JADGIB010000361.1, on the reverse strand, counting down.
GCGGTCTGGCCCGACAGCCAGGCGCCGATCCCCTCGACGAGCCAGGCCCAGCGCCAGGCGCGCACGACCGTCCCGATCCGCGCCGGCGGCGGCAGGCGCCGCGACGCGTGCCCGACGGCCAGGCGCGCGTAGAGCGCGGCCGGGGTCCGCGCGAGCATCTCGGCCGAGCCCTCCGCGCCGCTCGCGCGCGCCTCGAGCAGCGGCGGGCTGAGCACGTGGATCTCCGTCCCCGACACCGCCCCGGCGACGTAGCGGCGCGCCGCGGGCGCGGTCAGCCACCGCCGCAGCGGGAGCGCCGGGCGCGCCAGCGCGAGCTGCCCCTCCGACGCGTGCAGGACGACGTCGGCGTGCTCGGCGTCCTCCTCGCCGTGGCGGGCGGTGAAGTGCTCGGACGCGGTCTCGACCCACGCTCCCACGCCGCGGGTGTTCGCCGCCGGCGCGCGGCCCCCTGCCCTGCGGTCGCGGCGGCGACCGTCGCGACCCGGAGCGACGCCGCTCAGGCGCCGGCGGCGTGCATCGCGCGCTCGTAGGCGAGCTCGCTGCGGATCCCGCGGCCGGCGAGGATCGCCTCCGCGTCCTCGAGCGAGGCCGCGTCGCGGACCGCGGCGGCCAGCGGGGCGACCCCGTGGTCGAGCGCGCCGCGCGGGTCGAAGACGAACGCCAGCGCGCCGACCGGGCCGAGCGGGACCGCCTTCGTGCCGCGGCGGATCGACGCGGTGCCGGTCTCGCCGCGCGCGCACGCGACCGCCGCGGCGCTCGCCTCGGTCGCCACGGCGGCGACCGCCGCCTCCAGCCG
>JADGIB010000360.1 GCA_019683665.1 Solirubrobacteraceae bacterium | reverse complement strand
AGGAACGCGCCGACCGCGCCGAGCACCGCGGGCGCGTCGAACCGGGGGTCCTCGTGGTTGGCGTCGGCGACGAGCAGCAGCTCGCTGCGCGCCCCGTGCTCGCGCAGCGCGTCGTGCATGAGGCGGCTCTGGCTGTCGGGGATGAGCCCGTCGCGGTCGCCGTGGACGAGCAGGAAGCGGCAGTCGTCGGGGGCGGCGGCGGCCCAGGTCAGCGGCGACGCGGCCCGGGCCGCGCCGGGCGCGTCGGCGACGCGGGCGGCGCCGAGCAGCCGCGCGGCGAACGACGGCGACGGCAGGGAGGCCGCGAACGGCGGCAGCGGCGCGTCGCTGCCCGGCTGGAGCGCCTCGAGGCCGAGCAGGTCGACGGGCGGGAACCAGGCGACGACGGCCTGCAGCGAGCGGTCCTCGTCGGCGTGGTCGCCGAGGCGCCCGTCGAGGGACGGCTCGCGGGCGGTGAGCGCGGCCAGGAGCGCGAGGTGGGCGCCGGCCGACGCGCCCCACGCGCCGACGCGCTCGCCGCGCAGGCCGAGCTCGGCGGCGTGGGCGCGCAGCCAGCGGATCGCGGCCTGGACGTCGTGGAGCTGGGCCGGGAACGTCGCGCCGGTCGGCGTGAGCCGGTAGCTCGCGCTCGCCACGGCGACGCCGTCGCGCACGACCGGGGCGATGCGCTCGGCGACGCGGTCGGTGCGCGCGCCGACCGTCCAGCCGCCGCCGTGGAGGTAGAGCGCCACCGGCACCGGGCCGGCCGCGTCGGCGGGCAGGTGGAGGTCGAGCGCGAGCGGCGTCTCGCCCGCGTGCGCGTAGACGAGGTCGGGGATCGTCCGCACGCGGGGGAGTCTGCCGGGTCGGGCGGCGTCCGTGGGGCGCCCGCGTCCCCGTCCGCGGCTGTCAGGATGCCGACATGTCCGACGCCATCGCCGTCGTCGCCGCCGCCTACGGCGGTCCCGAGGTCCTGGAGCTGCGCCCGGTCGACGTCCCCGACCCGGGGCCGGGGGAGGTGCTCCTCGACGTCCGCGCCGCAGGCGTGAACCCGATCGACTGGAAGGTCTTCAGCGGCCGGATGGGGGACGACCCGGCCGCGCTGCCGCTGCGCCCCGGGGTCGAGGCCGCGGGCGTCGTCGCCGCGGTCGGGCCGGGCGGCGCCGAGGGGCCGCGCGGGCCGCTGGCCGTCGGCGACGAGGTCTTCGCGTTCCGGGCGGCCGGGGCGTGGGCGAGCCGGATCGTCGTCCCGGCGGCGAGCTGCGTCCCGAAGGCGCCCGCGGTGCCCTGGCCGGTCGCGGGCGCGACGATGGCCGCGGGCGCGACCGCGGTCCACCTGCTCGAGGCGACCCGGGTCGGCCCGGGCGACGTCGTCCTCGTCCACGGCGCCTCGGGCGGCGTCGGGCGCCTTGCCGTCCAGCTCGCCCGGCGGCGCGGCGCCGCGCGCGTGATCGGGACGGCGCGGCCCGCCAACCACGACGCCGTGCGCGCGCTCGGCGCCGAGCCGGTCGCCTACGGCGACGGGCTGCTCGAGCGCCTGCGCGGGCTCGCGCCCGACGGCGTCGACGTCGCGCTCGACTGCGTCGGCACGGACGAGGCGCTCGAGACGTCGCTGGCGCTGGCCCGCGACCGCGACCGCCTCGCGACGATCGTCGCCGGGCCGCCCGCCGCCGCGAAGGGCTTCACGCGGCTCGGCGGCGCGCCCGGCGCCGCCCGCGGCGACGAGATCCGCGCCCGCGCGCGGCTCGAGCTCGCCGACCGGCTCGCCGCCGGCGAGCTGACCGTCGCCGTCGCGAGCTACCCGCTGGCCGAGGCGGCCGCCGCGGTCGCCGACCACCAGGCCGGCCGCGTCTCGGGCAAGATCGCGCTCGTGCCGTAGCGCCCGCGCCCGCGCCGCGCGATCATCCGCTCGTGGACGACGCGCAGGTCCTCGCCTTCCGCGTCGCGCGCAGCGGCCTCGCGACGCGCGACGCGCGGCCGCTCGCGGCGGCGGCCGCCTGCCCGGCCTCGGACGTCGCCCGCGACGCCGCCCTGCTCGCCCTCGCCGCGCGCAGCGACGCGGTCACCGCCGACGGGTTCGCCGCCGCCGTCGACGCCGGCGACGAGATCGTCCTGGCGCACGTCGTCCGCGGCGCGATCCACGCGCTCCCGCGGGCCGACTGGGCGCTCTACGGCCGCGCGCTGCTGGCGGGCGACGACGCCGAGCTCGGCGCCCAGCTCGGCCGCCAGGTCCAGCGGCTGGCGGCCGAGCACGACATCCCGCCGACGGCGGCGCTCGACGAGGTCGCCGGGGCGATCGCCGACGCGCTCGGCGGCGGGGCGGCGCTCGACCGCACCGGGCTGCACCAGGCGATGCGCGAGCGGGTCCGCCCGGAGCTGCTGCCGTGGTGCCGCGGCTGCGAGAGCCACCACGTCGCCCCGATGCTGTGGCGCTTCGCGACCGTCGCCGCCGGGGCCCGGCTCGACGCCCGGCGCCGCTACGTCCTCGACGACCCCGGCCCGCCGCCGATCCGGCCGAGGCCGTGCGCCGGTTCCTGCGCTGGTACGGGCCCGCGACCGCGGGCGACGTCGCCGACTGGGCCGGCCTCGCCCGTCCCCACGCGCGGCGGCTGTGGGACGCGGTCGCCGGCGAGCTGGCCGACGCGCCCGGCGGGCGGTCGCTGCTGGCCGCCGACCAGGCGGCGCTCGCCGACCCGCCGGCGGCACGCGGCGTGCGCCTGCTCCCGCCCGGCGACCCGCTCCTGCAGAAGGCCAACCGCACCGCGCTCGTCCCCGACGAGGCGGTCCGCCGCCGCCTGTTCCGCCCGGTCGCGAGCCCGGGGGCGGTCCTGCGCGACGGCCGCCTCGCCGGGCTGTGGCGGGCCAGGGCGCGCGGCCGCGCGCTCGAGCTGACCGTCGAGCCGATCGGACGCCTGCGCCGCGACGACCTCGAGGCCGAGGCGCGGCGGGTCGCCGCCCTGCGCGGGGCGGCCGACCTGCGGCTGGCGATCGCCTAGCGCCGCCGCTTCGTCACGGAACCGTCACGGATCCGTGCCGGGATCGCGCCGTCGCGCCGGTCCGGCGGGCGGCGCGTGCGATATCCCGGCCGAT
>JADGIB010000359.1 GCA_019683665.1 Solirubrobacteraceae bacterium | reverse complement strand
CCCCTACCGCGACGCCCCGCCGCCCGGCCCGGTCGTCGCCGTCGACGTCGCGCGCTGGTCGGGCTGGTCGGCGCGCTAGCCGACCGCCGCCAGCGCGTCGGCCAGCAGCTCGGCGGGCGACCGGCGCGCGTCGAGGACGACCCAGCGGCCCGGGTCGGCGGCGGCGAGCTCGTCGTAGGCGCGGGCGATCGTCGCGAAGAAGCCGTCGCCCTCGGCCTCGAGCCGGTCGACCGCCTCCCCGCGCGCCCCGGCCCGCGCCCGCGCCGTCGCCGGGTCGAGGCGCAGCAGGAGCGTGCGGTCCGCGCGCAGCCCGCCGGTGGCGAAGTCGTTGATCGCCCGCACCGCGTCGACCCCGAGCCCGCGGCCCGCCCCCTGGTAGGCGAGCGACGAGTCGACGAACCGGTCGAGGACGACGGTGCGGCCCGCGGCCAGCAGCGGCGCCAGCGCCTCCTCGACGAGCTGCGCCCGCGCCGCCGCGTACAGGAGCGCCTCGGCCCGCGCGCCGACCCGCAGCCCCGGGTCCTTGACGACCGCGCGCACCCGCTCGGCGAGCGCGACGCCGCCCGGCTCGCGCAGGAGCACCGCGTCGGGCAGCGCGCCGGCCAGGGCGGCGGCGAGCGTCGACTTGCCCGCGCCGTCGATGCCCTCGATCGTGATCAGCGCCATCGGCGCGCAAGCCTACGATGAAGCGCCCATGCTGCCCGGCACCGAGGACCATCCGCACGCGCGCGCGGTGCTCACGCCCGCGCTGCCGCCCGACGGGCAGCCCAGCCACGCCTACCTCTTCCACGGGCCCGCCGGCAGCGGCAAGCGGGAGGTCGCGCGCGAGTTCGCCGCCGCGCTCCTGGCCGACGGCGCGCCCGACCCCGAGGAGGCGGCCGCGCGGGTGCGCTCCGGCGCGCACCCGGACCTGACCTGGGTGGCGCCCAGCGGCGCCGCCGAGATGCTCGTCTCCGACGTCGACGAGCCGGTCATCGCCGCCGCGACCCGCACGCCGTTCGAGGCGCGCCGGCGCGTCTTCGTCATCGAGCGCGTCGACGCGATGAACGACCAGGCGGCCAACCGGATGCTGAAGACGCTCGAGGAGCCGCCGCCGTTCGCCCACCTCGTCCTCCTCACCGACCGCCCCGGCGAGGTGCTGCCGACGATCGCGTCGCGCTGCCAGCACGTCCGCTTCGACGCCCGGCCGTGGACGGCGATCGCGCAGCGCCTCCAGCAGCGCCACGGGGTCCCGCAGGCGACGGCCGAGGCGTGCGCGCGCCTGTGCCTCGGCGACGGCGAGCGGGCGCTGCGGCTCGCGCTCGGCGACGGGCCGGCGCTGCGCGAGGCGGCCGAGGCGTTCGCCCGCGCCGCGCTCACCGACGACCTCGCCGGCAAGCCGTGGACGGCGCTGCTGCAGCACGCGCGCGCCGCCGGGGAGGAGGCCGCGCGCGAGATCGAGGCGCGGACGGCCGAGGAGCTCGAGGTCACCGCCAAGCGCGACCGCAAGCGGATCGAGCGCGAGGGCGGCGAGCGGGCCAGGCGCGCCCAGCGCCGCGCCCAGACCGCCGTCTGGGACCTCGCGCTGCAGCTCACCGGCCTGTGGCTGCGCGACTGCGCGTGCGTCGCCGCCGGCGCCCCCGAGGTCGTCCACAACCGCGACCGCGCCGACCGCGTCGCCGCCGACGCGCAGGGCCGCGACCCCGCCCGCCTGCGCGCCGCGGTCGAGCTCGTCGACGACACCCGCTTCCGCCTCCAGCTCAACGTGAGCGAGGAGCTCGCCTTCGAGGCGCTCGCCTACCGGCTGGCCGACGCGCTCGCCTGACGCCCGTGGCGCCGCTCGTCCTCGTCGCGCCGGACTCGTTCAAGGGGACGTTCCCGGCCGCCCGGGTCGCCGACGCGCTCGCCGCCGGGATCGAGGAGGCGGGCGCCCGCGCCGACCGCTGCCCGGTCGCCGACGGCGGCGAGGGGACGCTCGACGTCCTCGTCGCCGCCCGCGGCGGCGAGGTCCGCATCGCGCCCGCCCGCGACCCGCTCGGCCGCCCGCTGCCCGCCGCCCGCTGGGCGCTGCTCGACGACGGGGCGACCGCCGTCGTGGAGACCGCCGAGGCGTCGGGCCTCGCGCTCGTCGACCCGGCCGAGCGCGACGCCGAGGCGGCGAGCACGGCCGGCACCGGCGAGCTGATCGCGGCCGCCGCCGCGGCCGGCGCCCGCGAGATCCTCGTCGCCGTCGGCGGCAGCGCGACGACCGACGGCGGGCGCGGCGCGATCGACGCGATCGCGGCCGCCGGCGGCCTGCGCGGCGCCCGCCTCGCCGTCCTGTGCGACGTGACGACCCCGTTCGAGGACGCCGCCCGGATCTACGGCCCCCAGAAGGGCGCCGGCCCCGCCGCGGTCGAGCGCCTCACCGCCCGGCTGCACGCGCTCGCCGCGCAGCTGCCGCGCGACCCGCGCGGGCGGCCGATGACCGGCGCCGCCGGCGGCCTGTCGGGCGGGCTGTGGGCCGCGTTCGGCGCCCGGCTCGCGCCCGGCGCGGCCGCCGTCCTCGACGCGGTCGGCTTCGACGCCCGGCTGGCCGCCGCCGACGCCGTCGTCGCCGGGGAGGGCCGCGTCGACGGCCAGAGCCTCGCCGGGAAGATCGTGGGGGAGATCGCCGCCCGCGCCCGCGCCGCCGGGCGCCCGCTCCACGTCGTCGCCGGCACCGACGCGCTCGACCCCGCGCAGCGCGCCGCGCTCGGCCTCGCGAGCGTCACCGCCGCGCCGACGCTCGACGCGATCCGCGCCGCCGGGCGGACGATCGCCCACGCGGTCGCCGCGCAGGCGTAGGATCGCGGCGACCCGTCCCCTGCCAAGGACCCAGCCATGGCCCTCCCGCCCGGGCTGCCGCCGCTCGTCGGGCCCGCCGACGCCGGCTACGACGACGCCCGCCGCGCCTGGAACCTCGTCGCCGACCTGCGACCGGACGCCGTCGTCACCGCCCGCACCGTCGCCGACGTCCAGGCCGCCGTCGTCCACGCCGCCCGCGCCGGGCTGCGGGTCGCCGCGTTCGGCACCGGCCACCAGGCGCCCGCCCTCCCGGCCCTGGACGGCACGCTCCTGC
>JADGIB010000358.1 GCA_019683665.1 Solirubrobacteraceae bacterium | reverse complement strand
GGCCGGGACGCCCCGCTCGTCGGGCCCTCGGGGGAGATCGCCGGCCGGTCGCCGCCTACCCGGTGTAGGCCGGCGCGGTCTCGCCCGACTCCGCCGCGGCGGGGCGGATCACCCGCACCCGGGCCTGCGCCCGGTTGTTGGCCGGGTTCGGGTCGGCCGTCGCCGACGCGGTCGCGACGTGGTTGACCGTCGTCCCGACCCGGGCCGCGCGGACGGTCGCCACGATCTCCACGCGCCCGCCCGGCGGGATCGTGCCCAGCAGGCACGGCGCCGGCTCGCGCTCCGGGCAGCGGCCCTGCGACGTCCGCACCGACAGCGGCCGCACGCCGCTGGCGTCCAGGTCGGCGACGGCGACGTTGGTCGCCGGGTCCGGCCCGTGGTTGACGACGACGATGCGGTAGCGCGCGACCTGCCCGACGCGCAGGACCCGCGGCGTCACCTCCTTCGTGATCTCGAGGTCGGCGAACGGGCCCGAGGCCTGCGACAGCTCGCTCCCCGACGCCCCCGTGTACTCCCCCAGCCCGGTCGGGATCGGCGGGTTGCCCGGGTCGGCGGAGCGCGAGTAGCGGTCGGTGAACGTGCAGACCAGCCGCGGCTGGTCGCGGGTCAGGCGGACCGTGGCCCGGCCCCGCGACGCGGCGACGGGCCGGCCGTTGCAGACGACCGACTCCAGCTCCCAGGCGCCGGTCGCCGGCGGGCCGGGGGCGAACTCCGTGATCCGGTACGCGCCGAGGGGCCGGTGCCGGGTGCTGTCGCCCCGGGCCCGCGTCGGCGTGCGGCCCGGCGGACGTCGGCGACCTGCTCGTAGGCCGTGCCCGGGTCGTCGACCGGCGAGATCGCGAAGCCGATCCGGCCGGTGCCGCCGACGGTCGTCTTGCGGATCACCAGCGACCCGCCCGGGATGAACCGGTTCGTGAACGCGCAGGCGACGCCCGCGTTCGGCGGCACCGTGACCGAGACGGGGCCCGCCGTGCGGCGCGCGATCCCGCCGCAGAGGACGCCGGCCGACTCCCAGCGGCCCTCGGGGCCGGCCGGGGGCGGCGTCTCGGTGATCTCGTACTCGCCCGCCGTCAGCGTCAGCGGCGGGCCGTCGGCCCAGACGTCCTCGACGGTCGTGGCGATCGTCTGGCTCGCCGAGTCGGGGCCGGAGATCGCGTAGTCGAAGCTGCCCAGCCCGCCGATCGTGCGCTTGCTGAGCTGCAGCGTCCCCTGCGGGGGCGCGAGCGCGTTGACGAAGGTGCAGGTGACGGTGTCCCCGCCGGCCAGGCGCACCGACGCGCTCCCGGTCGCGAGGTCGGTCGTCGCGGCGCTCGTCCCCGTCGCCGACCGGCAGTCGAGGCCGGTCAGCCGCCAGCCCTCGGGCACCTCCTCGGTGACGCTCCACGGGGGATCGCCCTCGCCGACGGCGCCGCGGTAGAACGTCTCTCGGCCGGCGCGCCGTAGGCCGAGGCGAGCGTGAAGCGGTGGTCCTCGGTGTAGGAGATGTTGCCGACGAAGTCGAACGCCTGGGCCCCGGTCGCCTCGGGGCTGTCGACGACCTTGCGCACGACGATCGTGCCGCTCGTCGGCGGCGGCTTGACGTAGTAGGCGAAGCAGAGGACGTGGGTGGCGCCGTTCGGGTAGGCGATCCACTCGACGTTGTCGCCGTTGAGGTCGTCGACCGCGCAGCGCAGCGCCGCGAAGCCGTACTCGCCCGGGTACGTCTGGTCGAGCACCGGGTCGGACGGGGTGCCGCCCTGGACCCACAGCGACGAGGAGACGGCGGCCCGCTGGGCCTGCTCGCGGGTGAGGGGGACGGTGACCGCGCCGGCCAGGCTGCCGCCGGTGGGCTCGCCGTTGGCGTCCAGCAGCGGCACGGCGGTCTGGGTCACGATCTGCGTGTCGTACGGGTTCAGGACCCGGGTCAGGGCGCCCCACGGGCCGACGACCGCGCGCGTGCGGTAGTCGGTGCCGAGCGTGAAGCGCCAGTCGGTCAGCGGACGGCAGGCCGGCTGCCCGGCGGCCTCCTTCTCGGCGGAGATCGCCTCCCCGGCGCTGTAGCGGGTGTCGGGGCCGAGGTCCTGCAGGCTCTCCTGGATGTCGTTGCGCGCCCGGTTCGCGGTGACGTCGGCGTAGCGGTCGCACACCCGCGCCGCGTAGGTGACGAGGCGCGTCACCGGCGCGCGATCCTGGGCCTCGGCCGCGGAGGCGGCGAGGCCGCCGGCGAGCAGGGCCATCGCGATCGCGACGGCCCGGCGGAGGATCAGTGAATCCATATCGGCGTTCCAATCGGGAGCTGGCGCACGAGGGTGGCCATGTCGTCGTTGCGGAGCCGCACGCAGCCGTGCGACGGGCGGCCCGGGATCAGCCAGGGCTGATCCGTGCCGTGGATGCCGACCACGCCGCCGCGCGGCCAGTCGGTGAGGCCGGAGTAGGCGCTCGTCCCGACCGCCCACCGTCCGTAGAGCGGGTCGCCGGCGAGGTTGCGCAGCTTCTCGCGCACGTAGAAGCGCCCCGCCGGGGTCGGCGTGCCCGGCGCGCCGACGCCGACCGGCGCCGACCACACGACCCGGCCGCCGCGGCGCAGCCGCATCCGCAGGCGGCGCCGGTCGACCTCGAGCGCGGTGTCGACCTCCTGCAGCGCCCCCAGCGAGCGGCGCGGCACCCAGCCGACCGAGTTGTTCGGGCGCCGCGGCAGACGCACCTGCACCCAGAGGCGGCCCGTCGCGTCCGTGCGGGCCCGCAGCGCGAGGTAGACCTCCGGCCGGCCGTCCTCGGTCAGCCAGCGCAGCGAGGCGATGCGCGACGACCGCATCGACGGCGAGCGCCGCACCGGCGCGGTCGCCACGGCGTGGGCCCAGCGGCTGAGGCGGTGCTCGTCCGAGAGCCGGGCGGGCAGCGATCCGGGCTCGCGCTCCGACGGCGCCCGGCCGTCGGCCGCCGCGGCGAGCGCCAGCGTCACCGACGCCGACCACGCCACCGCTCGCGCTCCGGGGCCCGCGCCCCGCCTGCTCGCCCTCCCTTCGGGGACCCGCCCCGCTCTGCGGGATGTCCGGTCGCGGTTCGCCGGGCCCGGGTGGCGCGCCCCCTGGCGCGCCGGCCCCGGCCGCGGGC
>JADGIB010000357.1 GCA_019683665.1 Solirubrobacteraceae bacterium | reverse complement strand
CCTAGCGGGCTCGCGCGCGGATGCCGTCGAGCAGCAGCGCGCAGTAGCCGTCGGCGATCTGCTCGGCGTCGAGCCGTCCGTCCGGGGCGAACCACTGGGCGGTGTGGTTGCCCATGCCCAGCAGCGCCTTCAGCGCGAGCTGGGGGTCGGCGGGGGCGAACGCGCCCTCGTCGATCCCGCGCCGCAGGATCCCGCCCAGGAGCGCCTCGAAGTCGCGGCGGGCGGCGCGGATGTGCGCCCAGGCGGGGTCGCGCTCGAGCGTGCGCCGCTCCTGGTTGAAGACGACCATGTGGTCGCGGTGGGCGGCGACGTGGGCCAGCCACGCGCGCGTCACCGCGCGCAGGTGCTCCTCGGCCGTCCCCGGCCCGGCGACGATCTCGCGGCAGCGGGCCAGCAGCGGGTCCATCAGCTCGTCGAGGACGGCGATGAGCAGCTCCTGCTTGCCGTCGATGTAGTGGTAGAGCCCGCCGCGGGTCAGCCCGGTCGCCGCGATGAGGTCCTCGATCGAGGTCGCGTGGTAGCCGCGCTGCGCGAACACCCGCGCCGCCGCGGCGACGACCTCGGCGCGGCGCGCGTCCCAGCGGGCGCGCAGGGCGGGACGGGTCGGCGGCGTCGGCATCGCTTGAACATATACCGACCGACCGGTAGAAGTTCGCCATGGACTTCGACCTGCCCGACGGGCACGAGCTCCTGCGCCGCACCGTCCGCGAGTTCGCCGAGGGCGAGGTCGCGCCGGTCGCCGAGGCGCTCGACCGCGAGAAGCGCTTCCCCTACGAGATCGTCCGCAGGATGGGGGAGCTGGGCTGGATGGGCATCCCGTTCCCCGAGGAGGTCGGCGGGGCGGGCGGCGACACGCTCGCCTACGCGCTCGCCGTCGAGGAGCTCGCGCGCGTCGACTCGTCGGTGGCGATCACGATGTGCGCGCACACGAGCCTGGGCACCCAGCCGATCTACCTGTTCGGCACCGACGAGCAGAAGGCGCAGTGGCTGCCGGACCTCACGAGCGGGCGCAGGCTCGGCGCGTTCGGGCTGACCGAGCCCGAGGCCGGCAGCGACGCCGGCAACGTCCGCACCCGCGCGCGCCTCGAGGACGGCGAGTGGGTCATCGACGGCGCCAAGCAGTTCATCACGAACGCCGGGACCGACATCTCCGGCCTCGTCTGCATCACCGCCCGCACCGGCGAGGACGAGATCTCCAACCTCATCGTCCCCAACGGCACGCCCGGCTACGAGCAGGGCGAGCCGTACCGGAAGATGGGCTGGAACGCGTCCGACACGCGGCCGCTGACGTTCACCGGCTGCCGCGTGCCCGAGGCCAACCTCCTCGGCCCGCGCGGCAACGGCTTCAAGCAGTTCCTGCACATCCTCGACATCGGGCGCATCGGCGTCGCCGCGATGGGCGTCGGCCTCGCCCAGGGGGCGCTCGACCAGGCGCTCGCCTATGCGAAGCAGCGGCGCGCGTTCGGGCGGCCGATCTCGTCCTTCCAGGCGATCCAGGCCAAGCTCGCCGACATGTCGGCCGAGATCGAGGCCGCGCGGCTGCTCGTCTACAAGGCGGCGCGGCTCAAGGACGCGGGGCGGCCGTTCACGCTCACCGCCGCGCAGGCGAAGCTGAAGACCGGCCGGCTCGCCGTGCGCTGCGCCGAGGAGGCCGTCCAGATCCACGGCGGCTACGGCTACATCGAGGAGTACCCGGTGTGCCGGTTCTACCGCGACGCGAAGATCCTCACGATCGGCGAGGGCACCGACGAGGTCCAGCAGATGGTGATCGCGCGGGCGCTCGGGGCCTGAGCCCGATGTTCGCGCGGGTCCTCGTCGCCAACCGCGGGGAGATCGCGGTCCGCGTCATGCGCACGCTCGCCGCGCTCGGGGTGGAGTCGGTCGCCGTCCACGCCCCGCCCGACGCCGGCGCCGTCCACGTCCGCGCCGCCGACCGCGCCGTCCCCGTCGCCTCCTACCTCGACGCCGAGGCGCTCGTCGCGGCGGCCCGGGCCGCGGGCGCCGACGCCGTCCACCCCGGCTACGGCTTCCTGTCGGAGAACCCGGGCTTCGCCCGCGCCGTCGTCGACGCGGGCCTGGCCTGGATCGGGCCGCCGCCGGAGGCGATCGCGCTCGTCGGCGACAAGGCGCGGGCGAAGGCGACCGCGGCCGCGGCCGGCGTGCCGACGATCCCGGCCGGCGACGACGGCCCCTACCCGGTCGTCGTCAAGGCCGTCGCCGGCGGCGGCGGGCGGGGGATGCGCGTCGTCCGCGCGCCCGGGGAGCTGGCGGCCGCGACCGCCGCCGCCCGCCGCGAGGCCGAGGCGGCGTTCGGCGACGGTCGCGTCATCGTCGAGCGCTACCTCGAGCGGCCCCGCCACGTCGAGGTCCAGGTGCTCGCCGACGCCCACGGCGCCGTCGTCCACCTCGGCGAGCGCGAGTGCTCGCTCCAGCGCCGCCACCAGAAGGTCATCGAGGAGGCGCCGTCGCCCGCCGTCGACCCCGAGCTGCGGGCGCGGCTCGGCGAGGCCGCCTGCGCCGTGGCCCGCGCCGCCGGCTACGTGAACGCCGGCACCGTCGAGTTCGTCCTCGCCGACGACGGGTTCTTCTTCCTGGAGATGAACGCCCGGCTGCAGGTCGAGCACCCGGTCACCGAGCTCGTCACCGGCCTCGACCTCGTCGAGCTGCAGCTGCGGATCGCGGCCGGCGAGCCGCTGCCGCTGGCCCAGGGCGACGTGCGCCTCGACGGGCACGCGATCGAGGCCCGCGTCTACGCCGAGGACCCGGCCGCCGGCTTCCTGCCCTCGACCGGCCGCGTCGTCGCCTACCGCGAGCCGGCGGGCGCCGGGGTCCGCGTCGACAGCGGGATCGCGACCGGCAGCGAGGTCACCGCCGACTACGACCCGATGCTCGCGAAGGTCGTCGCCCACGGCCCCGACCGCGCCACCGCGCTCGCCCGCCTCGAGCGCGCCCTGGCCCGCACGCTCGTCGTCGGCCCGACGACGAACGTCGCCCACCTGCGCGCGCTCCTGCGCCGCCCCGAGGTCCGCGCCGGCGCGCTCGACACCGGCCTGATCGAGCGGCTCGAGGACGCGGTCGCGCCCCCGCCGCCCGCCGACGACCTCCCCGGCCTGGCCGTCGC
>JADGIB010000356.1 GCA_019683665.1 Solirubrobacteraceae bacterium | reverse complement strand
TGGCCACGATCTCGCGCGCGAGCGCGCGCTTGGCGTCGCGCGGGGGCACGTCCGGGTCGAGCTCGCGGCCCAGCAGCAGCCGGTACCACTCGCCCATCGCCTCGTCGGGCAGCGACAGCGTCTTGCCGTACTGCTCCTCGGGCGGCTCGGTCACCCCGACGTAGTTGCCCAGCGACTTCGACATCTTCTCGCGCCCGTCGGTGCCCACGAGGATCGGCATCGTCAGGATCGCCTGCTCGGGCAGCCCGTAGGCGCGCTGGACGTCGCGGCCGAGCAGCAGGTTGAACTTCTGGTCGGTGCCGCCGAGCTCGACGTCGGCGCGCACCGCGACCGAGTCGTAGCCCTGCAGCAGCGGGTAGAGCAGCTCGAGGACCGAGATCGGCTCGCGCGCCGCCCACCGCTTCGAGAAGTCGTCGCGCTCGAGCAGCTGGGCCACGGTCGCCGTCCGCACGAGCCGGAACAGCTCCTCCATCGGCATGTCCAGCCACTCGGAGTTGAAGCGGACCTCGAGCGCGTCGGGGTCGTCGCGCAGGATCTTGAACGCCTGCTCCTGGTAGGTGCGGGCGTTGCGGTCGATCTCCTCGCCGGAGACCATCGGCCGGGTCTTCGAGCGGCCGCTGGGATCCCCGACCCGGGCCGTGTAGTCGCCGATGATGAGGATGACCTTGTGCCCGGCGTCCTGGAAGGCGCGCAGCTTCTCCAGCACGACCGTGTGGCCGAGGTGCAGGTCGGGCGAGGTCGGGTCGACGCCGAGCTTGACCCGAAGCGGCCGTCCGAGCGCCAGCTTGCGCTCCAGCTCGCCCTCCGGAAGGACGTCGACCGCGTTGCGGAGCAGGTCGGTTGCCATCCGGGGCGATGGTAGTCTGAAGCCCGTCGCACCGCCCCCAGCGGCGACGCGCGACGTCCCTTCCACGGCCCTGTCGCACCCGCCGTGGCACCCCCGCGCATGAGCGATCCGATCCCCTTCCCGACGCGTCGCAAGCCGCGCCTGAAGAAGCTCCGGCTGCTGGCGATCCTGCTGCCGCTGAGCGCGCTGGCCCTCGTCTCGACCGTGTTCGGGATGATGATGGCGGTCGCCTCCGACCTACCCGACCTCGAGAACCGGGCCGAGTACAAGCACTCGGAGAACTCGGTCATCACCGACGTCCGCGGCCGGCGGCTCGGGATCCTGACCTCGAACGAGGGCCGGGTCCTCATCGACTTCGACGAGATCAACCCCTCGATGGTCAACGCGATCATCGCCATCGAGGACGAGCGCTTCTACACGAACCCGGGCGTCGACCTGCGCGCGATCGCGCGCGCGTTCGTCGCCGACGTCATCCAGGGCAAGCCGCGCCAGGGCGGCTCGACGATCACCCAGCAGTTCGTCAAGCGGGCGCTGGAGCGCGAGCACGAGCGCACGCTGTTCGAGAAGCTGCGCGAGGCGGCGCTCGCCTTCCACCTGACCCGCAAGTGGTCGAAGGAGAAGATCCTCACCGAGTACCTGAACTCGGCCTACTACGGCAACGGCGCCTACGGGATCGAGGCGGCCGCGCGCACGTACTTCGCCGCCGACCACCCCGGCTGCGGCGAGGACCCCAAGCGCCCGTGCGCGAAGGAGCTGCACCCGTGGGAGTCGGCGCTCCTGGCCGGCCTCGTCCAGAACCCCTCCGGCTACGACCCGATCGCCCACCCGCAGGCCGCGCGCCAGCGCCGCGACCTCGTCCTGGCCAAGATGCGCGAGCTCGGCAAGATCACCGACGCCGAGTACCGCCGCTTCCGCCAGGAGGCGATCCCCGGCGAGGACCAGATCCACCCGCCCCAGCAGAAGGCGCCGACGCCCGCCACCCCGTACTTCACGACCTGGGTGCGCCAGCAGGTCGTCGACCGCTACGGGCCGGTCCGCGCCTTCCAGGGCGGGCTGACGATCCGCACGACGCTCGACCTCGACATGCAGAAGGCGGCCGAGGAGGCGGTCAACCGCCGCTTCAGCGACCCGAACGGCCCGACCGCGGCGGTCGTCGTCATCGACAACCGCAACGCCGAGGTGCGGGCGATGGTCGGAGGGCGCGACTACAACGAGGTCCCGTTCAACCTCGCCACCCAGGGCCAGCGCCAGCCCGGCTCGAGCTTCAAGCCGTTCGTCCTCGCCAAGGCCCTCCAGGAGGGGATCTCGCCGAACTCGACGTGGCCGTCGCGCAAGCGCGAGTTCACGGTCCCCGGCACGAAGGGCCGCGAGGTCTTCGTCGTCAACAACTACGAGGGCAACTACGCCGGCGTCCAGACGCTCGCGCGCGCGACGACGTTCTCCGACAACGCCGTCTTCGCGGCGGTCGGCATCGAGGTCGGCACGCGCAAGATCGCCCGGCTGGCCCGGCGGATGGGCATCCGCACGCCGGTGTCGCACAACTACGCGATCACGCTCGGCGGCCTCAAGCACGGCGTGACCGTCCTCGACATGGCGCACGCCTACGAGACGTTCGCCCGCGGCGGCGAGCTCATCACCGGGACGCTCGGCGCCGGGCGCAAGGGCCCGGTCGGCATCCGCGAGGTCAAGCGCGGCGACAAGGTCCTCGACCGCAACAAGGTCCGCGAGACGCGGGTCCTGCCCGCGTCGGTCGCCCACGAGGTGACCTCGATCCTCAAGACGGTCGTGACGAGCGGCACCGGCACCCGGGCCCAGTTCGACGGGGCCGAGTGGATCGCCGGCAAGACCGGCACGACCGAGAACTACGGCGACGCCTGGTTCGTCGGCTACACGCCGCGCTACACGACCGCGGTGTGGGTCGGCTACCCGGACCGGCTCAAGCCGATGGAGACCGAGTACGCCGGCGAGCCGGTCGCGGGCGGCACGTACCCGACCGACATCTGGCACGACGTCATGCGCTCGATCTACGCGATCGAGGCCGAGCGCGAGCAGGCCCGGCGCGAGCGCGAGATCGCCAGGCTCAAGCGCCAGGGCAAGGAGATCCCGCCGGAGCTGCTGGAGACCGTGCCGACGACCCCGGAGCCGGCGGCGACCCCGACCCCGGGCACCAGCGGCGGCGCGTCGGCCCCGGCCGACGGCGGCGGCGCCGCGGCCGGCGACGAGGACGCCCCGTCGCGCCGCGCCGACGGCGCCCGCCAGGGCGGGGGCGGCGGGT
>JADGIB010000355.1 GCA_019683665.1 Solirubrobacteraceae bacterium | reverse complement strand
CTCCTCCCCCGCACGCTCCCCCTCGGCCGCCGCCGCCTCCGCGGTCCGCGCCGGGCGCAGCGCCGGCCACACGCCGGCGGTGAGGACGGTGACGTGGAGCGCGGCGAAGGCGACGTTGTTCAGCGTCGGCGGGTCGAGGCCCCGGGCGAGGCCGACGATCGCCGTCCCGACGAGGACGGCCACGGCGACGAGCGTCGGCGCGACCGCGCGCGGCTGCGGGCGCGCCTCGCCGGTCTTCGGCGTCACGACGAACCGGCCCCGCCGGCGCAGGAGCGCGAGGATCGACGCTTGGACGTGGATCCACCAGCTCGCGGCCGCGAGCGCGAACCCGCCGAACGTGTAGGCGCCGCCGCCGGCGACGGCGACCGCGTACAGGGCCATCCCGAAGTACGGGGCGAAGTGGATGAGGAACTGGTCGGCGGTCGCCTCCCCGAGCGGCTGGGCGCCGGTGAGGATGCGGACGACCGGCATCGACATGTAGACGAGCACGGTCCAGCCCGACAGGAAGTACATCCCCGACAGCAGGTACTGGGCCTTCGCCCGCCACGGCAGCCGCGCCCGCAGCGCGCGCGGCAGGGCGCTCAGGCAGCCGCGCGCCCAGCGCTGCTGCTGGGAGACGTAGGAGGCCATGTCGGCCGGCCCCAGGCCGCGGGCGAGCACCTGCGGCAGGTACGCGGTCCGCCAGCCGCGCTCGTGCAGGTCGATCGACAGCTCGAAGTCCTCGGTCAGCGACCCCTCCGGGAACCCGCCCGCGTCGTCGAGCGCGGCGCGGCGGAAGAGGACGTTCGTGCCGCAGCAGAACGTCGCGCCGAGGCCGTCCTTGCCGCGGGCGATCGCGCCGAAGAAGAGCGCCTGCTGCGCCCACGCGCCGGCGGCCACGCCGCCGTCGCCGTGGTTGGCGTAGTACTGGGGCGTCTGGACGAGCGCGGCGCGCTCGTCGGCCTGCAGGTGCCCGAGGCCGGCGGCGAGCAGCTGCGGGTCGGGGACGTGGTCGCAGTCGAGGACGACCGCGTACGGGGCGGTCGCGTGGCCCAGCGCGTGGTTGACGTTGCCGGCCTTCGCGCCCTCGCGCCGGGCGCGCGCCAGGTAGCGGGCGCCGTGGCGGTCGGCGACGCGGCGCATCGCGGTCGAGGCCCCGTCGTCGAGCAGCCACACGGTCACGCGCGCGCCCTCCAGCCGCGCGGCGGCGGCGACGGTCGGCTCGACGATCTCGGGCGGCTCGTCGTAGACGGGGACGAGCACGTCGACCTCCGGCGGCGGCTCCCCCTCCGCGCGCCGGTAGGCGCGCGGGCGGCGCGCCCGCTGGCGCGAGCACGTCCACCAGAAGCCGAGCGCCTGGACGACGTTGAACAGCTCGGCGGCGACGAGCAGCCCGAACAGGACCGGGTGGCCGACGCGGTCGGGCTGCAGCAGCCAGGTCAGGTAGAGGGCGGCGAGCGGCAGCGCGACGAGCGCGGTCAGCCGCGCCGTCGCGGCGGCGCGGCGGGCGCCGCGCGCGTCCCAGGTCGGGGCGGCGAGCCGCGGGTCGGTGCGGGTCGGCGTGCTCATCGGAACCCCCAGACCCGCACCTGCGGGCGGTCGAAGCGCTCGCGCAGCGTCCGCGACCCGCGCAGGCGCTCGATCCCCTCCAGGGTCGCCCGCCGCTCGGGCGGCTGGTCCTGGAAGGAGGCGAGGACGAAGACGCGGCGGGCCGGCAGCGCCCGCTCGTCGAGCGCGCCCTTCAACGGCCGGGCGTCGAGCCCCGGCGCGTAGTACTCGACGACGTCGCGCAGGTAGGACGGCTCGTAGAGGACGACGTCGCCGGGGCGGGCCTCGCGCTCGAGGCGGGCGAGGGCGCCCTCGAAGTCGTAGACGCGCGGGTTGCCGCGGTTGAGGAGCTGGTCGGCGGCCGCGACGCCCATCGTCGCCACGAGCGCGGCCGACAGCGCCGCGACGGCGGCGCCGGCCCGCAGCCAGGCGGTCGCGGCGCGCGCGAGCAGGAGGACGGCGAGCGGGGCGAGCGCGGCGAAGTAGCGGATCTCGAACAGGAACGGCTTCAGCTCGCCGACGAGGTAGAGCGCGACGGCGGGCAGCAGCGCGCAGGCGGCGACGAGCAGCGTGCGCGGCGAGCGGCCGCGGCCGAGCAGCGCCAGCGCGACGAGCAGGCCGAGCGGCCACATCGACGTGATCGCGGCCATCGTCGCGTCGGAGTGGTAGCCCCACAGCGCCCACACGACGTTCGTCAGCGCGATGTAGACGCCGGGCTGCGAGCGCGTCGAGGAGACGTCGGCGCCGGCCTGCGACGGCTGGTCGAAGCCGCGCCCGGCCGCCTCGTTGGCCTGGAACTGGTCGACGGCGAGCGGCGCGAGCGGCGCGATCGCGGCGGCGAGCGCGAGCGTCGCCGCCAGCCAGCCGGCGACGAAGCGCCGGTCGCGCCCGCGCAGCGCCGCGACGAGGAACGCGCCCTGCTGGACGGCGACGACGAGCAGGCCGAAGTACTGGGTCCACACGAGCGCGGCCGAGGCGAGCGCGTAGAGCGCCCAGTCGCCGGCCCCGCCGCGCCGCAGCGTCCGCAGCTGGGCGTAGAGCGCCAGCGTCGCGAACAGCATGAACAGCGAGTACATGCGCGCCTCCTGCGCGTACCAGACGAGGAACGGCGCGACGGTCCCCAGCGCGGCGGCGACGAGCCCGGCGCGGCGGTCCCACAGCTCGGTCGCGGTCAGGTGGAGGACCGGGATGAGCGCGGCGCCGGCCAGGTAGGACGGGGCGCGCATGACGAGCTCGCCGGTCCCGGCGACGTGCGCGAGCGCCCACACGACGAGGTGGTGCAGCGGCGGGTGGACGTCGAAGCGGCGCAGGCTCTCCAGCAGGTCGCCGAGCGGCATCTGCGCCTGGGTGATCGAGGTCGCCTCGTCGAGCCAGATGCCGCGGTTGGCGAACATCCGCAGCGCGAGGCCGACGAGCGTGAACGCGGCCAGCGCGGCGAGGACCGCCCGCGGCGCCGTCCGGCGCGGCCGGGGCACGCGCGGGAACGGGACGACGACGCCGGGCGCGGTCGCGGCGACGAGCCCGGCCATCGCGGCGAGCGTGATCGCGGCGACGGCGCCGGCGCCGTCGGCGAAGGCGACGATCGCCGCCGCCTGCGCGACGGCGACCGCGAGCGGCGCG
>JADGIB010000354.1 GCA_019683665.1 Solirubrobacteraceae bacterium | reverse complement strand
CCTAGCCCTCGGTGGCGACGGCGTCCTCCTCGCGCTCCAGCGGCGGGTACGTCGCCGGCGCGTCGGGGCCCGCGATCTCCCGGAACGCCGGCTTGTGGCGGCGGTCGATCGTCACGTCGAAGACGTCGGGCCGGGCGTAGTGGCCGACCGGGTCGAAGAAGAAGTTCGCGACGTCGATGGACGCGAGGTCGATGTCGGCGTAGACGATGCCCTCCTCATCGGGCGGCAGCACCTCGCTGAGCAGCGTCGTGTCCGGCCCGAAGATCCGCGCGTACCCGCCGCCGCGGAACGGCGGCGCCTCGGTCCCCGGCTCCGAGCTGAACGCCGCGATCCCCGCCTCGGTGAGGACCTGCGTGGACATGAGGACGTAGACGCTGGCCTCCATCGCGTTGGACTGGTTGAGCGCCACCGTGCTCGGGCCGCTGAGCATCGGCCCGCCGAAGTAGTCCAGCGGCGGCCAGGAGGCGATGCGGATCTGCTCGTCCTGGGCGATGAGCGCGTACTTCGACAGCGGCTGCATGTTCTCGGCGCAGTTGAGCGCGCCGATCCGCCCGACGCTCGTCTGGGCGACCTGGAGGTCGCTGCCGTCGCCCTGCCCGAACAGCGTGCGCTCGACGTGGGTCGGCTTCAGCTTGCGGCGGTGCAGGACGACCTCGCCGTGCTCGTCGATGACCGCCTGCGACATGTAGAGCGTGCTCTGGGCCCGCTCGGCGAACCCGAACGCGACGACGATCTCGTGGCGGGCGGCCGCGACGCGCAGGCGCATGAACTCCGGCGCGTCGACCGCGAGCGCCTGGGCGCGGTAGCGGGCGACGTACGGCAGCTCCTGGAGCGCGTTCGTCGTCAGCAGGAAGACCGGGTAGCCGGGCAGCCACAGCTCGGGCAGCGCGATGAGCCGCGCGCCGTGGGCGGCCGCCTCCTCGATGAGCGCGATCGTCTTGTCGGTCGTCGCGGCGAGGTCCATCCAGACGGGCTCGGCCTGGACCGCGGCCACGTGATGGGTCGTCATGAGCGCCTCCGAGGGTCGGGTCGCGGGACGCCCGGGACCGTAGGCGGGGGCGGCGCGGCGGGCGAGGCGTTGCCTGCACGCCCGCACCGCAGGGCGTGCACGCCGCGCGGTCAGGCCGGGCCGGCGGCCTGCGCCCGGGCCCGCCACGCGGCGGGCGGCAGCCCGTGCGCGCGGCGGAACGCGCGCTGGAACGTGCTCAGCTCGCGGAAGCCGCAGGCGGCGGCGACGTCGACGACGCGCAGCGACGGGTCGCGCAGCAGCGCGCGGGCGCGCTCCAGCCGCCGGGCGCGGATGTACGCGGCGGGGGTCTCCCCCATGAGCGCGAACGCGGCGTGCACGGTGCGGACCGAGACGTGGTGGCGCGCGGCCAGCGACGCCGGCGACAGGTCCGGGTCGGCGAGCTCGCGCTCGACCGTCACCCGCATCGCCGACAGCAGCGCCTCGCGCGAGGCCGTCGGGGACGCGCCGGCCAGCGCCGACGCCACGGTGGCGACGAGGTCGGCCAGGCTGCGGGTCGCCAGCGCCCGGGCCGCCGGGTCGGACGTGGCGGCCCGCGGCGGCAGGACGAGCTCGAGGAAGCCGCGCAGCAGCCCGTAGGCGGCGAGCCGGTCGTCGGCGCGGCGGGCGGTCGCGCGGTGCAGGACGCCGTCGGTGAGCGGGAGCATCCGCCGGGGCACGTGGACGAGGTAGGACGCGTTCGCCCGCGGCAGGACGAGGTGGTACGGCCATCGCGTGTCGTAGAGCGCGCCGTCGCCGGGCCGCAGGCGGGCCTGGCGGCCGTGCTGGGTGACGACGGTCTCACCGTGGACGTTGACCTCGAGCAGGACGCCGTCGGAGGCCGAGGCGTCGATGAGCCGCGGGGTGCGGGCCAGCTCGTGGGCGGCGGAGCGCGCGTCGACGACCCAGACGCCGTCGTCGAGGTCGTGGCGGGCCAGCGACCCGCGGAACCCCGGCGTCATCCGCGTGACGCGCAGCGGCACGACGGCCCGGGCCGCCGCCGCCTCCCACTCCTCCGCGGTCGCCGAGGTGAGCAGCAGCACGGGCCGAATCTACGCGACGGCGCGCCCCCGGGGAGGGATCTCCCGTGCCCGCGGCCGGACGATCTCGGTGGGCGCGCCCGCCGCGGTCGGCGCCACCGTCCGCGACGCGCGGCGCCGGGGCGAGGCCTCCAGGCGCGCCACCGGACCGGGCTCTGCGCCACGCCGGAGGCGCTCGGCGGCCGGCGCCGCCGAGCGCCGCCCCGCTCAGGCGGTGAGCGCCCGCACGAGCGCCTCGGCCGTCCGGCGGTTCGCGCGCGGCACGTCGAACGCCCACACGGCGCCGTCGGCGAACGCGATCCGCAGGTGCGACAGGACCCCCTTGTCGAGCTCGACGCCGGCGATCGCGCTGCGCGGCGCGCGGGCGAGGACCTCGTCGGTGATCTTCATCCGGAACGCGCCCGTCCTCGTGCGGACGATCGCGATCTCGTCGGCGCTGGCGGCGACGTAGGCGACCCGGCCGAAGCTCGGCACGTCCGGCACGCCGTCGTAGGAGCCGCCGACGGCGACGCCCGTCGCCGCCGCCCCGGCGACGCCGCCGACGACGCCGCCCGCGACCTTCGCGGTCATCTTCCTCGCCATCCCCGCCGGGTTGACGAACGTCCCGGCGACCTCCGGGGCGCCGAGCGCGCCGGACGCGTCCTTGGCCATCTGGCATCTCCCTCCTGTCGTGGTCGTCGCCGGCGGGTGGCCGGCGGCGCGCATCCTCGCTGGTCCGGCGGCGGAGCGTCCGTCGCCGCCGCGACGGGCCCCGTGTCGGATCGGCGACACGGCGCCGGTCAGGCGAGCGCGAACCAGAGCGCCAGGCGCGTGCCGCCGCCCGGGCGCCCGGCGACCTCCATCTCCCGCGACAGCGCGGCCATGAGCGGCAGCCCGAGCCCGGCGCCGGGGCTGTCGGCCCGCGGCCGCATCCCCCGCCCCCGGTCGGCGACGACCACCCGCGCCGCGTCGCCGTCGACCGCGACGGTCACGTCGATGTCCGCGGGCGCGACGCCGGCGTAGGCGTGGACGACCGCGTTCGTCAGCGCCTCGGAGACGGCGACCGCCACCCCCTCGGGGTCGGCGGCGCCGGCCCGCGCCGCGCAGGCGCGCACGGCCCGGCGC
>JADGIB010000353.1 GCA_019683665.1 Solirubrobacteraceae bacterium | reverse complement strand
GGGCGCGGTCGGGGCCGGCGGGCGGCCGTCCTCTCGCAGGACGAGGACGAGCGCGACCGCGGCGGCGAGCGCCGCCCCGGCGGCGGCTGCGGCGACCAGGCGCCGGGGGCCTGACGCCGACCTCACGCGGCGCCGGGCGCCGTCGGCGCGCCTAGACGGCGCTCACGTGCTCGTCCTCCGCGACGCGGAACGACGAGCCGCAGCCGCAGGCGGCGACGACGTTGGGGTTGTTGACCTGGAAGCCGGCGCCCTGCAGCGAGTCGATGTAGTCGATCGTCGACCCGGTGACGTACGGCAGCGCCTGCTGGTCGCAGAGGATCTTCAGGCCGTGCGACTCGAAGACGGCGTCCCCCTCGCGGATCTCGTCGAACGCGAGGTTGTACTGGAAGCCCGAGCAGCCACCACCGCGAACGCCCACGCGAAGACCCGCGGTCTGCACGTCCGCGTTCTGGCTGGCGAGGAACTCGCGCACCTTCTCGGCGCCCTTCTCGGTGATGAGGATCATGGTCGGATTCGCTGCCTTCCTGCGTCGAGCAACGGGGTCGCTTCAAAAAGGATAGCGGTCCCCCGGGGCGGCGTCGGCGGCCCGAGCGCGGTCGAGCGGGCGTGCGGCCCGGCCGCCGAAACCCGGGCCCCCTGGTTGTCTAGGCTGTGATCCGATGCCCACCGCGGACGAGATCAAGCAGCGCATCGAGGCCGCGATCCCCGGCGCGCGTGCGGAGGTCGAGGATTGGACCGGCGGCGGCGACCACTTCCGGGCGGTCGTCACCTCCCCCGCGTTCAAGGGCAAGACGCGCCTCCAGCAGCACCAGATGGTGTACGCCGTGTTCGGGGACGAGATCGGCGGCCCGATCCACGCCCTGTCGCTCAAGACCCAGGAGTCCTGATGTCCGAGAACCCGCTGCGCGACGCGATCGAGCAGGCCATCAAGGAGAACGAGGTGATCCTCTTCATGAAGGGGACGCCCGAGGCCCCGGCGTGCGGCTTCAGCGCGCGCACCGTCGCCGCCCTCCAGGCCCTGAACGCCCAGTTCGCCGCCGTCGACATCCTCCCCGACCCGCGGATCCGCCAGGAGCTGTCGGCGCTGTCGGGCTGGCCGACGATCCCGCAGCTGTTCGTGCGCGGCGAGCTGATCGGCGGCTGCGACATCGTCACCGAGATGTACGAGTCGGGCGAGCTGGCCGAGACGCTCGGCGTCGAGCCGCCGGCCGACGCGCCCGCCGCGGCCGCCGACCCGGGCGCCCCGCAGAGCCCGCCGCTCAGCGTCGAGAACCGGCTCGGCTGACCCCGCCGACGACGAGGGCGCGGTAGCTCGCGTTGCCGCTGATCCGCAGCTGCGGGTCGCGGTAGAGCCGCTGCGCCCTCCCCCCGCCGCGCCCGCCGGGGCCGCGGAAGGCGACGCGCACGCCGTCCCAGCCGGACATCGCGCCGATGCGGCGCGCCAGGGCGGCGAACGTCCGCGGCCCGCTCTCGCCGCCGTCGTCCTCCTCCGGGCGGCCGATGACGATCTCGATCTCCTCCGAGGTGACGGCGCCGTCGAGGCCGGTGCCGGTCAGCCGGACGACCCGCGGCCCGAGCGGCGCGTCGCGCGGCACCCGCAGCGCCACCCGGCGCGTGAAGCGCCCGCCGCGGTAGCGCTGGAGCTCGAGCGTCAGCGTCGCGGTCGTCCCGCGGCGCAGGACCCGCGGCCCGCGGACGCCGAGCAGGAGCGCCTGGCGCAGCCCCGGCTCGACGGTGAGGTCGACGTCGACCGCGGTGACGTGCGGGGTCCCGTACGGGAAGCGGTCGATGAGCGACAGCGCGGAGACGAGGTCGGAGACGTACGGGCCGCCGACGTTGCCGCCGCCCCCGTAGCGGCCGACGTAGCGACGGCAGAAGCGCGCCGGGCGCGGCAGCTCGCGCAGCGCGATCGTCGCGCACATCCGCGCGCTCTGGGCGGCCGGGCTGCCGTCGAGGAGCGCGTAGGCAGCCTGCGCGGCGGCGATCGGCGCGACGAGCGGCAGCGGCGACGCGCCGTCGGGCAGCCCGACATCGGCCTCGTCGGCGACGTGCGCGGTCGCGTCGCGGCGCTCGCCGGTCGCCCCGTTGCGGGCCGCGATCCGCAGCGTCGTCAGCGGCGGCAGCGCGCCGAGGACCCCCGTGACGCCGTCGCGCCCGTCGTAGGTGATCGCGCCGAGGTCGTGGCCGGGGCTGGCGAGCTTCGCCGAGACGGCCGGATCGACCCCGAGCGGGTTGTCGATGACCGTGTGGACCCAGGCGTCCTGGAGCAGCAGCGAGCGGCGCCCGGTGCCGGTGAAGGCGTGCCCGAGCGCGTAGACCCTCGGGCCGTCGACGTACGTCACCGTCCCGACGGCGCCGACGCTCACGTCGCCGCCGGCCAGGCCGATCGCGACCGACGAGCCGGGCGCGAGCGCCTGCGGCCCGTAGCGGTCGCCGACCGGGGCGGCGGGCGCGGCCGTCAGCGCGACGCCGGCGCGGGCGGCCGCGCGCGCGAACGGGGCGACGACCGCGCGGGCGACGCCGCCGACCGCGATCGGGGTCGCCAGCGGGCGGGCGCGCCGGACGGCCGGGTGCGGCTCGAGGCCGGGCGGCTCGGGGACCGGCTGGCCGAGCATCGCCTCGATCGGGGTGGCGAGGCCGAGCTGGTTGCCGTAGTCGCCGGTCCCGTAGGCGATCGCGCCGGCGATCCGCCCGTCGCAGACGACCGGCGAGCCGGAAAACCCGGACGCGATCCCGGTCGGGTCGATCGCCGGGCCGGAGACCCGCACGAGGATCAGCGGCTGGCGCGCGATCGGGTCGCCGGGCACGACGTCGACGACCTCGACGTCGAACGGCGAGATCTCCAGCCCGCGCACGACCGACAGGCCGGTGCAGCGCATCCCGGCCCGCACCTCCGACAGCGGCATGACCGGCTCGGCCGCGGCGGCCGGGGCGGCGCCGGCGAGGAGGGCCGCGACGACGAGGAGCAGGGCCGTGGCGGCCGGGCGGCGGGGCATCGTGGGCGGGCACGGTAGCGGCTCGGGCGGCGGCCTCCCGCAGCCGCGATCATGGGCGGCGATGCTGCGCCTCATCGCCGCCTGCGCCGCCGGGCTCGCGCTGGCCGCCGCCGGGTGCGGGGGCGGCGCGGGCGACGGGCCGCCGAACCGGATCGCCGCGCCCGGCGAGCC
>JADGIB010000352.1 GCA_019683665.1 Solirubrobacteraceae bacterium | reverse complement strand
GCCCCCGACGTCACCCACTACTGCCGCCTGCCGCGCGGCGCCCGCGCCTGCGACAACCCGAGCGGGACGCCGACGCCGATCGGGATCGACTACGCCTCCGACGACGCCGGCCCCCGGATCCTCCAGCTCGGCGACCAGCTCGTCGTCCTCACCCACCGCTACCCGCCGGTCGTCGCCCATCCCGACGGCGCCGAGCGCGACCGCACGACGTACGCCTGGACGTCGAGCGACGGCGGCACGACCTGGACCGGGCCGGGGATCGTCGGCACCCAGCTGCCCGACGAGGCCGCGCTCGTCCCCGGCGACCCGCCGCGGATCGCCACGATCACCGACACGTTCACGCCCGGCACGTTCGTCCAGGTCCTCGACGCGGGCAGCTTCACGTCGGAGACCGTCCGGCTCGGCGGGCCCGACGACGCCTACAGCGGCACCGTCGCCCCCGACGGCGGCGGCGGGATCCTCGCCGCGTTCGCCCACCGCGAGGGCGGCGTCACCGTGCGGCGGGTCGCGAGCGCCGCCGCCTGGGCCGACCCCGGCGCCTGGTCGACCGCCGCGATCCCCGGCGAGGAGCTGCCGCGGCTGGCGTCCGGCCCGCGCGGCGCGTACCTGCTGACGCGCGCCCGCGAGGGCTGGCGCGTGCGCCGCGTCCACGGCGGCGCCCCGCAGGCGCCCGTCCCGATCAGCGGCGGCGACGCCGGCCAGCAGCGCGCGTTCGCGGCCGACCCGGCCGGCGGCCTCTACGCCGCCCTGCAGCCGGGCGGCGAGCCCGGCACCGTCCTGCTGCGCCGCGGCGACGGCGCCGCGTGGGGCGGCGCCGTGCCGGTCGCCCGCGCCGACCGGATCGACGACCTCGCGCTCGGCGCGCTCGACGACGGCGGCGGCGTCCTCGCCCACCGCCGCGACGGGCGACGATCGCCGTCAGCGCGTTCGGGACGCTCGAGCCGACCGGGCGCCCCGGCGCCGGCGGCCTGGCCGGCGGGGGCATCCCCGGCGGCTACGCCGGCTGCCGCGAGGCGGGCTTCGGCGACCTGCGGATCGCGCCGCGCGCCGGCTGCCTGCTCGAGAGCGCCGACCCGAGCCGGCGCGGCGTGCTCGTCTCGCGCGCCGAGGTCGACCTCAACGGGCTCGTCCTCGTCCCCGACGCCGGCGTGTCGATCCTGTTCGACCCGCGCGCCCGCACGCTCGACACGACCGGCCGCGTGCGCGTGCTGCTGCGCGGCCCCGGCATCGGCGAGGTGGAGCTCGCCCACGTCGAGCTCCACGCCCGCCTCGGGGCGCAGGCCGGCGAGTCGCTGCTGCGCGACGTCCGCCTGCCCGCCGGGCCGCGCGTGAAGGGCTTCCCGATCGACGCCGACGTCGACGTGAGGCTCGCCGCCGACGGCGTCGCGATCCCGGTGTCGCTGCGCCTGCCGCCGTCGCTGGGCGGGCTGAGCGGCAGCGCGACGCTGCGCGCCCGCACCGGCGGCGGCGCCGTGCTCGACTCGTTCCGCCTGACGGCCCCGCTCATCCCGCTGGGGCCGGTGACCCTCGAGGGCCTGGCGATCGCCTACGAGGGCAGCGGCGAGCGCTGGACGGGGGAGGCCGCCCTGCGGCTCCCGCTCGGCCGCCTGCGCGCCGACGTGACGTTCGAGCGCGGCGCGTTCACCGGCGGCTCGTTCGACCTGCACCCGCCGCGGCCGGGCATCCTCGTCTTCAAGGAGACCTACTTCGCCGGCGTCTCGGGCGAGCTGCGCCTCGAGCCCGCGTTCAGCGTCAGCGCCGGCGCCACGTTCGGCTTCGGCTACCACCCGCCGCCCGCCGACGTGTTCCTGGCCGAGGTCGAGGGGCGCCTCGCGCTCACCGTCCGCGCCGGGACCGCCGAGCTCGCGTTCACCGGCCTCGGGCGGCTGTACGGCGCGCAGGTCGGCCGGTGGACGGCGCTGATGAGCACCGACGGCGTCGCCCGCATCACCGGCGGCTACGACCTCGACCTCGGGATCGCCGGCTTCGACGGGACGCTCGACGCGTTCGCCGACGCGCCCGGGGAGCGGTTCGGCGCGACGTTCGCGGCCACGACGCGGCTGTTCGGCGTCCCGGTCAGCGGCGGGCG
The DNA here is from genome assembly GCA_019683665.1 of Solirubrobacteraceae bacterium. Taxonomy (GTDB): domain Bacteria; phylum Actinomycetota; class Thermoleophilia; order Solirubrobacterales; family Solirubrobacteraceae; genus Capillimicrobium. Next base: position 1,100 of record JADGIB010000352.1, on the reverse strand, counting down.
CGGCGCGATCTCGCGGCGCGGGATCGGCGCGTGCGTGACGGCGCCACCGCTGCCGCCGCGGACGCTGAAGCGCACCGAGGCCGGGATCGGCTGGGCGTTCGGCGGCGACGTGCGCATCCTGTTCGGCGAGACGTGCGACCTGGCGCCGTACACGGTCCCGGCGCCCGCCGGCCGTGCCGCGACGCGGCAGGCCGCGAGCGGCGGCGGGACCGCGTTCGCGCTGCGCGGCGGCCTGCGGTGGGCCAACGTGGAGGTCGACGGCGACGGCGGCGCCCCGCTCGTCGACGTCGTCGCGCCCGACGGCCGGCGGATCACGCCGCTGGCGCCCGGCGCCCCGGGCGGCGACCCGGCCGTGAGCGCGGTCGAGCTGCCCGAGGCGGGGCGCACGATCGTCGTCCTCGAGCGGCCCGCCGCGGGCGCCTGGCAGATCGTGCCGCGCGACGGATCGCCGGCGATCGCCGCCGTCGAGGTGGCCCAGAGCACCGGCCCGCCGCGGGTGCGCGGCCGGGTGGCGCGGCGCGGCCGCGGGCGGGTGCTGCGCTACGCGGTCCAGGCGCCGCCCGGCACGACGATCCGCTTCGTCGAGCGCGGCGGCGCGTCCCTGCGCGAGCTCGGCCGCGCCGCCGGCGCGCGCGGCGCGCTGCGGATCGCGCCGGCGCCCGGGCGCGGCGGCCGGCGCACGATCGAGGCGATCCCCGAGCGCGACGGGCTCCCCGGCGCGCCGATCCGGGTGGCGGCCTACACGGCGCCGACGGTGGGCCGCCCGGCGGCGCCGCGCGGCGTGCGGATCCGCGGGCGCGCCGTGTCGTGGCGGCCGGTCGCGGGCGCGCGCGGCTACGTCGTGACCGCGACGCTGCGCAGCGGGCGCACGGTCGCCGTCGAGGCCGGCGGCGGCGCCCAGCGGGCGCGGGTCCCCGGCGGCGAGGCGGTGCGCCGCGCGGCCGTCGTCGCCCGCGACGCGGCCGGCCGCGCCGGCCGCCCGGGCCGCGCCCGGGCGCGGCGCTAGAGCGGCAGCAGCGAGCGCGGCACGCCGCCGCCGCCGATCAGGCCCGGCCCGACGTGCGTGCCGATCACCGGGCCGATCTCGGAGACGAAGACCG
>JADGIB010000351.1 GCA_019683665.1 Solirubrobacteraceae bacterium | reverse complement strand
CCCCCGACGAGGTCCGCGCCCGCTGGACCGAGGCGCTCGCCCGCCAGGGCGCGCCCGCCCTGCACGCCGAGCTGCGCCGCCGCGCGCCGTGGGCGGCCGAGCGCGTCGCCCCGACCGACGCGCACCGGATCGTGCGGCTGCTGGAGCTCGACGACCTCGGCGAGCTCGAGCCGCCCGGCGCCGACGAGGAGCCCAGCCAGCTGTGGACGGCCGACACCCGCCACCCGACGCGCCTGCTCGGCGTCACGATGGACCGCGAGGCGCTCTACGCCCGCATCGACGCCCGCGTCGACGCGATGGTCGCCGCCGGGGCGATCGAGGAGGTCCGGGCCGCCCATGCCGCCGGGGCGTCGGAGACCGCGCGCAAGGCGCTCGGCTTCGAGGAGCTGCTGCGCGGGGACGTCGAGGCGATGAAGCGCCGCACCCGCAACTACGCCAAGCGCCAGCTGACGTGGATGCGCAAGCTCGCGGGCGTCGAGCCGGTCGACCTGACCGGCCGCACGCCGCAGGAGGCCGCCGCCGACCTGCTGGCCGAGCTACCGTCCGGCCCGCGATGACCGCGATCCCGTTCGAGAAGTGGCAGGCGCTCGGCAACGACTACCTCGTCGTCGAGGCCGAGCGGCTGCCGGCGCCGCTCACCCCCGAGCAGGTGCGACGCCTCTGCCACCGCCACTTCGGCGTCGGCGCCGACGGCGTCCTGCTGCTGTCGCCGACCGACGAGCCCGGCTTCGTCGCCGACCTGCGGATCTTCAACCCGGACGGGTCGGAGGCCGAGCTGTCGGGCAACGGGGCGCGCGAGGCGATCATGTACCTGCACCGGCGCGGGTGGACCGACCAGCGCCAGTTCTCGATCCGCACGATCGCGGGGGAGATCCGCCCGACGATCCTCGACGAGACCCGCTGCCGGGTCGACATGGGCCGCGCGTCGCTGCGCAGCGCCAGGGACTACCCCGGCGGCCCCGAGGACGGCAGCGGCGAGGTCGCCGGCCGCCGCTTCCAGTTCGTCTCGATCGGCAACCCGCAGTGCGCGATCCTCGTGCCCGAGGGCCCGGACGCCGTCGACGCGCTCGACCTCGCCGCGATCGGGCCGCAGATCGAGCGCGCGCCGCTGTTCCCGAACCGCACGAACGTGTCGTTCTACGCGCCGGTCGACGACGCGACGATCCGCGCCCGGATCTTCGAGCGCGGGGTGGGCGAGACGATGTCGAGCGGCACCGGCGCGACCGGGGCCGCCGTCGCGCACGTCCTGCGCGGCGGCGACTCCCCGGTCACGGTGAGGCTCGACGGCGGCGAGCTGATCGTCGACGTCGGCGAGGACCTCCACGTCGACCTCACCGGCTGGGCCGTCCCGGTCTTCGCCGGCGAGATCGAGCTGTAGGGCCCGCGTCAGCCGGCGCGCCCGGCCGGCACCGCCGCGTGGGCGGCGAGGAACGACAGCAGCGCCGGGTTGACGACCTCCGGGTGCGTCCAGCCGACGTTGTGCGGGCCGCCCTCGACCGAGACGAGCTCGAGCCCGTCGACGAGCGCCGGCAGCCGCTGCGCCGTCGCCTCGAACGGGAGGATGCGGTCGGCGGTGCCGTGGATGGCGAGCGTCGGCACGTCGAGCTTCGCGACGTCGTCGCGGAAGTCGGTCAGCCACGTGTCGACGCACGCGTACGTCGCGTGCGGCGAGGCGCCGGACGCGACCTGGAAGCTCGCCTGCCAGGCCTGCTCGCCGATCCGCTCGGGCGCGAGCTCGTCGACGTTGTAGAAGTCGTCGAGGAACGCCTTGAAGTAGGCGTAGCGGTCCTCGAGGATCGCCGCCTTGATGCCATCGAAGACCTGCCCGTCGACCCCGTCGGGGTTGTCGTCGGTCTTCAGCAGGAACGGCGGGATCGCGCCGATGAGCACCGCGCAGCGAACCCGCCCGCCGGCGTGCCGGGCGACGTACCGGGTCACCTCGCCGGTCCCCATCGAGAACCCGACGAGCGCGACGTCGTCGACGCCGACGTGGTCGAGGAGGGTGGCGAGGTCGGCCGTGAACGTGTCGTAGTCGTAGCCGGTCGTCGGCTTGCTCGAGCGTCCGAAGCCGCGGCGGTCGTAGCGGATGACGCGGTGGCCGCTGGCCAGCAGCTCACGCTCCTGGCGCTCCCACGAGTCCCCGTTGAGCGGGTAGCCGTGGATGAGGACGACCGCGGGGCCGCTGCCGTGGTCCTCGTAGTAGATGTCGATGTCGGTCCCGTTCTCGGCGCCGACGGTCACGAAGGGCATGGTGCTCCTCTCGTCGAGGACTGCTGGGTCGCGGCCGACGCTACGGGCGATCGGGGCCGGTCCCGACCGGTTCTGGGCATCGCCCGATCGGGACCGGCGATCGGCGGGTCAGTCGTTGGCGTGCAGCGCGGCGTTCAGGCCGCCCCAGCTGCCGCTGCGCGGCAGCGCGACGACGGCGCCGGTCGTGCTGTCGCGGCGGAAGAGGAGGTTCGAGGCGCCGGCGAGCTCGCGCGCCTTGACGACCTGGCCGTCGGGGAGCGTGACCCGGGTGCCGGCGGTGACGTACAGGCCGGCCTCGACGACGCAGTCGTCGCCGAGCGGGATGCCGAGGCCGGCGTTGGCGCCGAGCAGGCAGCGCTCGCCGATCGAGATGACCTCCTTGCCGCCGCCTGACAGCGTCCCCATGATCGAGGCGCCGCCGCCGATGTCGCTGCCGTCGCCGACGACGACGCCGGCGCTGATGCGGCCCTCGACCATCGACGCGCCCAGCGTGCCGGCGTTGAAGTTCACGAAGCCCTCGTGCATGACCGTCGTGCCCTCGGCGAGGTGGGCGCCGAGGCGGACGCGGTCGGCGTCGGCGATCCGCACGCCGGACGGGACGACGTAGTCGACCATCCGCGGGAACTTGTCGACGCCGTGGACGGTGAGCCACTCGCCGCGGGCGCGGCAGGCGCGGCGGACCTCGTCGAGGCGGCCGACCGGCACCGGGCCGCGCGACGTCCAGGCGTTGTTCGGCAGGACGCCGAAGAGCCCGTCGAGGCTCACCTCGTGCGGCCTGACGAGCCGGTGCGACAGGAGGTGGAGGCGCAGGTAGGCGTCGGGGACGCGGGCCGGCGGCGCGTCGAGGTCGGGGATGACCGTCCGCACCGTCTCGGAGTGGACGCCGCGCAGCTCGTCGGGGGGCGGGGCGGCCAGCTCGACCGGCTCGGGCTCGGAGCCGAGGACGGG
>JADGIB010000350.1 GCA_019683665.1 Solirubrobacteraceae bacterium | reverse complement strand
CCGCCGCCTCGATCGCGATCGTCCCCCACGGCCCCCGCGCCGACACCGTCGGCCGCGCCTCCCCCGACGACCGCTGCGCGCGCCGCGACCGCAAGCGGGCGCGCCCGTCGGCTGCGACGACCGCCCCGGAGGTCCTCCATGCCGTCTGACCGCCCGCTCCCCGGGGTCCGCGCGGCCGGCGTCGGCGAGGGCGGCCGCGACCGCTACTACACGGGCGACCGGCCCGACATCCGCGAGCTCGTCCCCGCCGGCGCGCGGCGGGTGCTCGACGTCGGCTGCGGGGCCGGCGCGCTCGGCGAGGCGCTGAAGGCGCAGACGGGGGCCGAGGTCGTCGGCATCGAGGTCTTCGACGAGGCCGCCGACCTGGCCGAGGCGCGCCTGGACCGCGTCCTGCGCCTCGACCTGCAGACGCTGACCGAGCTGCCCTACCCGGACGGGTACTTCGACGCGATGACGTTCGGCGACGTCCTCGAGCACATGCACGACCCGCACGGGCTGCTGCGCACGCTGCGGCGCTACCTGGCCGGCGACGGGACGATCGTCTGCTCGATCCCGAACGTCAAGCACTGGAGCGTCGTCTTCCCGCTGCTCGTGCGCGACCGCTTCACCTACGCCGACTCCGGCCTGCTCGACCGGACCCACATCCACTTCTTCACGCTCGAGGAGATCGGCGCCATGCTCGAGGAGACCGGCTTCGAGGCGACCGCGCTGCGCGCGAACTGCGTCGAGCCGGTCCCGGCCGAGGTCGCGACGCTGGCCGACTACGCCGCCCGCTTCGGGGAGGACCGCGAGGAGGTCCTCCAGCGCCTGAACGCCTACCAGTACCTCGTCGCCGCCCGCCCGGTCTGAGGGCGGGGCATCCCTAGACTTCGGGCGGTGCTCCGCCGCATCCGGTCGGCCCTTCCGCTGCACCGACACTCGATCCCCCAGATCGTCGCCGACGGCGTGCTGCTCGCGGTCGCCTACTGGGCCGCGTTCCGGCTGCGCTTCGACCGGGGGATCCCGGCGCTCTACGAGGAGCTGCTGCGCGAGACGATCGCCTGGGTCGTCGCCGGCGGCCTGATCCTGTTCGTCGTCTCGCGCATGTACGGGAAGTGGTGGCGCTTCTCGGGCCAGCGCGACCTGCTCGTCGTCGTCCGCTCGGTCGTCCTGCTCACGCTCGCGCTCGTGTTCGGCATCGGCGTCTTCCACCCGGTGACGCGGGTGACGAGCGAGGGCGAGGTGGGGCTCGGGCTGCCGTCCTCGGTCGTGGCGCTGTTCGCGCTGCTGGCGATCGCGCTCCTGTGCGGCGTGCGGCTCGGGGCGCGGATCATCCACGAGCGCCCGCGCGGCTTCCGCCCCCGCGGCGACGCCCGCTCGGTGCTCATCGTCGGCGCCGGCAACGGCGGCCGCCACGTCCTCGAGGAGATCCTGCGCAACCGCGACCTGCGCCTCAACCCGGTCGGGTTCGTCGACGACGACCCGACGAAGATCGGGATGCGCCTGCACGGCGTGCGGGTGCTCGGCAACACCCAGGAGCAGCTGCCGCGCATCCTCGAGGAGGTCGAGCCCGACGAGGTCCTCATCGCGATCCCGTCGGCGCCGGGCACGCTGCGCGCGCGGATCGTCAGCGCCTGCCGCAGGCGCGGCATCCCGGTCCGCACGCTGCCGACCGTGTTCGAGCTGCTCCAGGGCGGCTCGTCGACGTACGTGCGCCAGGTGCGCGAGGTCCAGGTCGAGGACGTCCTCGGCCGCGAGCCGGTCCGCTTCGAGGAGCGCGTCGGCCGCTACCTCGACGGCGAGGTCGTCCTCGTTACCGGCGCCGGCGGCTCGATCGGCTCGGAGCTGTGCCGCCAGATCGCCCGCGTCGCCCCGCGCCGGCTCATCCTCCTCGACCACGCCGAGGACAACCTCTTCCGCATCCAGCGCGAGCTCGAGGACGACCGCCACGTGCACCCGTCGCACCTGGCCGCCGTCCTGGCCGACTGCAAGGAGGAGGAGCGGATGCGCGAGGTCTTCCGCGACCTGCGCCCGACCGTCGTCTTCCACGCGGCCGCCTACAAGCACGTCGGGCTCATGGAGCTCAACCCGGTCGAGGCGGTGCGCAACAACGCGCTCGCCACCCGGGTCATGGCCCGCGTCGCCGGCGACTGCGGCGCGAAGCGCTTCGTCCTCATCTCGACCGACAAGGCGGTGTCGCCCGCGACGGTCATGGGCGCCTCGAAGGCGCTGGCCGAGTTCGCCGTCGAGGAGGCGAGCGCCCGCCACCCGCAGACGCGCTACGCGAGCGTGCGCTTCGGCAACGTGCTCGGCTCGTCGGGCAGCGTCGTGCCGATCTTCCGCCAGCAGATCGCCAAGGGCGGCCCGGTGACCGTCACCGACGAGCGCATGACGCGCTACTTCATGACGATCCCGGAGGCGGTCCAGCTCGTCATCCGCGCCGGGTCGATGGGGGCGGGCGGCGAGATCTACGTGCTGGAGATGGGCGAGCCGGTGTCGATCATGCAGCTCGCGCGCGACATGATCGAGCTGTCGGGCCTGCGCCCGGACGAGGACATCGCGATCGAGGTCATCGGCCGGCGGCCCGGCGAGAAGCTCCACGAGGACCTGTTCAACCCGTACGAGCGCCGGATGCCGACGCCCGCCGAGAAGATCCTCCTGGCCGAGCGCGAGCCGCTGCCCCCGGAGGTCGTCGAGGCGATGTTCGACGAGATCGGCCTGCTCGTCCTCGAGGGCGACGCGGCCGCGCTCGCGCGCAAGGTCACCGAGCTGTCGGCGGCCCGCGGCGGCAGCGCGGTCGACGCCGCGACGTAGGGCCCGGCCGCCGTCGAGAGGGGGATGGATCCCGCGCTCGGCCTACACTGCCACGGATCCCATGGCTGACGCCGCGCTGCCCGCTGCCTTCTCCGTGCCCAGCCAGGTCGAGACGATCGGAGCGATCGCCGGTCTGGCCGCGATCCTCGGACTGGCCGTCCTCTCGATGCTCTACTTCGCCCAGGCGCGGGAGCTGAAGCGGCTGCGCGAGTGGGCCGGGCGCGCGCCCGAGCGCGCCGCCGAGCTCCAGGAGCGCGCCGTCGCCGCCGCCCAGCAGCGGCGCGTCCAGGCCCAGCCGGTCCGCCCGGCGGCGGCGCAGCCCGCGACGCCGGCCGCCCAGGCGGCGCAGGCGGCCCAGCCGCGGCCCAGCGTCCCGGGCGCCCCGGGCGGCGCCCCCGCCACCGCCGCGCAGCCCGGAGC
>JADGIB010000034.1 GCA_019683665.1 Solirubrobacteraceae bacterium | reverse complement strand
CGCCGCGGCCCTCCCCCCGTGGACGAAACGCCCGGTCGGCCGCGGGGTCCCGCCGCCTGCGGTCCAGCCGGTACCGTCGGGTCCCGTGCGCGTCGCCACCTGGAACGTGAACTCCGTCCGCCAGCGCGTCCCGCGGCTGCTGCCGTGGCTCGACGAGCGCCGCCCGGACGTCGTCTGCCTGCAGGAGACGAAGGTCGCCGACGACGCGTTCGCGCAGCTGCTCGGCGACGAGCTGGCCGCCCGCGGCTACGAGGCCGCCGTCCACGGCCAGGGCGCCTGGAACGGCGTGGCGATCCTGTCGCGCGTCGGCCTGGAGGACGTGCTGCGCGGCCTCCCCGGCGGCCCCGGCTTCCCGGAGCCGGAGGCGCGGGCGATCTCGGCCACCTGCGGCGGCGTGCGGTTCGTCTGCGTCTACGTCCCCAACGGCCGCAGCCCCGACTCCGACCACTACGCCTACAAGCTCGCCTGGCTGGCCAAGCTGCGCGACCTCGTCGCCGCCGGCGACCCGGCCGCGACCGTGGTGCTCGGCGACATGAACATCGCCCCCGCCGACGAGGACGTCTTCGACCCCGAGGCCTACGTCGGCCACACCCACGTCACCCCGCCGGAGCGCGACGCGCTGCGGGCGCTGCAGGCCGTCGGCCTGCGCGACGTCGTCCGCGACCGCTGGCCGGGCGAGCGGGTCTTCACCTACTGGGACTACCGGGCCGGCATGTTCCACCAGGACCTCGGGATGCGGATCGACCTCGTCCTCGCCGGCGACGCGGTCGCCGACCGCGTCCGGGCCGCCTGGGTCGACCGCCAGGCCCGCAAGGGCACGGGCCCCAGCGACCACGCGCCGGTGATCGTCGACCTCGACGAGGCCCCCGACGGCGACATCGGCCCCGTCGTCCCGCCGCCCTCGCGGCCCGCCCCGCGCCGCGGCGCCAGGAAGCTGCCCCAGGCCCGGGGCTGACGGCTCAGCGCCTGCGGTCGCGGTCGCGCGACGGCTGCACCCGCTTCGGCTCGCCCGGCATCTTCGGGTAGTCGGGCGGGTACGGCATGTCGCCCTCCGGGTCGGCGCGGTACAGCTCCAGCAGCGGCTCCAGAGAGTGGGCGACGTCGTCGATCGCCGCGTGGCGGTCGCCCACCTCGGCGAACCGGGCCGGCATCGTCGCGACGGTGAAGTCCTCGGGCGCGACCTCCTCCAGCTCCTCCCACGTCACCGGCGCCGACACCGGCGCGCCCGGCTTGGGCCGGATGCTGTAGGCGGAGGCGATCGTGCGGTCGCGGGCGTTCTGGTTGTAGTCGACGAAGATCCGCGCCCCGCGCTCCTCCTTCCACCACTTCGTCGTCACCTCGCCCGGCAGCCGCCGCTCCAGCTCGCGCCCGAACGCGATCGCCGCGTGGCGCACGTCGGTGAACGTCCAGCGCGGCTCGATCCGCACGTAGATGTGGATCCCGCGCCCGCCCGACGTCTTCGGGAACCCGACGTAGCCGAGCTCCTCGAGCAGCTCCCGCGCCACCCCCGCGACCCGGACCGCATCGGCGAAGTCGGTCCCCGGCTGCGGGTCGAGGTCGAGGCGCAGCTCGTCGGGGTGGTCGACGTCGCCGCGGCGCACCGGCCACGGGTGGAACGTGATCGTCCCCATCTGCGCCGCCCAGCCGACGACCGCGATCTCCGTCGGGCAGATCTCGTCGGCCGACCGCCCCGACGGGAACCGGATGCGGGCCGTCTCGACGTAGTCGGGCGCCCCCTTCGGGATCCGCTTCTGGAAGAACGCGTCGCCGCCGCCCTTCTCGCGCGTCGACAGGACCATCCCCGGGTGGACGCCCTTCGGCCAGCGCTCCAGCGTCGTCGGCCGGTCGCGCAGCGCGCGCATGATCCCGTCCTCGACGGCGAGGTAGTAGCGGACGACGTCGAGCTTCGTGATCGCCGGCGTGCGGCCGGTCGCCGGGAAGATCACGCGGTCGCCGCTCGTCACCCGCAGGTCGCGCCCGCCCGCCTCGATGATCGTCTCGGTGGCCGCCATCCGCCTTGAAGTTCACCACGCGGCGCCCAGGGCCTCCAGAAGACGGTGTGCTAGGTTCGCGCCACGAGAGGGTGGCCGGCACGGGCCGGCCTGAGACGGAGGAGGACGAGTGAGCGACGGCGCGGCTCCCGGCAGCGCACTGCAGCGATACCGCGTCTGCCCGGTGGACGACGTGCCCGAGGGCGGCGGCGTACTGGTCGATCTCGGCGGACGCGAGGTCGGCGTGTTCAAGCATCAGGGCGAGCTGCACGCCTACGACAACCGCTGCCTGCACCAGGGCGGCCCGGTCTGCAGCGGCGAGGTGCTCGGCGTCACCCGCCTGGAGCTCGACGCCGGCGGCGAGGTCGTGCGCGAGTACCTCGACGACAGCGACCGGCGGCTGATCTGCCCGTGGCACGGCTGGGAGTACGACCTCGTCACCGGCGAGCTGGCGCACGACCGCCGCTTCCGGCTGCGGCGCTTCGAGGTGACGGTCGAGGACGGCATTGTCTACGTCGACGCCTGACCCCACGCCGGCGTCGGACGCCGAGCTGCAGCAGGCGCTCGCCGACGCCGTGACCGCCTACGGCGCCCGCGTGCGCGAGCACGGCGAGCTGCCCCCGTTCCCCGCCGGCGCCGAGGTCGACGGCACCCACGTCGCCGTCACCGCCGCGGCGATCCTGCGGGCCTCCGACATCACCTCGTTCGAGATCGGCGCCATCTTCAACATCTAGGACCCACCCGTGAGCACCGACACCGTCCGCGACGCGCGGCTGCTGCCCGACCGCCGCCAGCCCTACTACCTCGACAACGCCGAGCGCGAGATGCGCCGGCGCGGGCTGTACGACATCCCGATCGTCGACTGCGACAGCCACTGCTACGAGACGGTGTGCCTGCCGGAGATCGTCGCCTACATCGAGAACCCCAACGTCCGGCGCTCGTTCGAGTTCAACTCGCCGCTCATCATCGAGCCGGGTCTGATCTCGGGCAACATGGGCGACCGCACGGTCGGCGGGCGCCTGCACGCCGGCGGCGCGGTGAGCGGCGACGAGGAGGTCTATCCGCTCGGGGAGGGCGGCGAGATGCATCCGGTCGCGGCCACGACGCTGCGGTCGATGGACGCGATGGCGATCGACTACTCGATCCTCTTTCCCACCCCGATGCTCAACCTGGGCCTCAACCCGGACCTGAAGGTCCGCGAGGAGCTGACGTGGGCGTTCAACCGCTGGCTGGTCGAGGACGTCGTCAGCGCCGACCCGCGGCTGCTGGCGATGCCGCTGCTGCCGATCCACGAGCCCGAGCAGTGCCTGCGCACCATCCGGGCCTTCGCGGGCCGCCCCGGGGTCGTCGGGTTCATGATCACCTGCCTGCAGTACGAGCCGCTGCACCGCAACCGCTACATGCGGGTCTTCGCGGAGCTGAACGAGCGCGGCCTGCCGGTCGCGTTCCACTCGGCCCCGAACTGGCGCGAGCGGCCGTTCACCGTGCTCGACAGCTTCCTCGGCGTCCACGCGCTCGGGTTCCCGTTCTACGCGATGATCCAGCTGACGAACGTCGTCCTCACCGGGATGCCGGAGCGCTTCCCGAACATCCGCTGGATCTTCATGGAGGCCGGGCAGGCGTGGGTGCCGTTCCTCATCGCCCGCCTCGACAACGAGTACAAGCAGCGCTCGTCGGAGGCGCCGCTGCTGAAGCGGCTGCCGAGCGAGTACATCCGCGACATGTACTTCACGACGCAGCCGTTCGAGAGCCACGAGCGCGCCGAGGACACCCGGGCGATGTTCGACATGATGAACGGCGGGCGCAGCCTCCTGTACGCGTCGGACTACCCGCACCAGGACTTCGACACGCCGGCGTCGATCTGGGACCAGCCGCGGTTCACCGAGGAGGAGCGCAAGGCCGTCCTCGGCGGCAACGCGCTCGAGCTGTTCGGGCTGCCGATGCCGAAGCTCGGCGAGCCGGCCGTCAGCTCGTGAGCGCCTGCGGCGCCGCCTCCTTCAGCCGCGTCACCGTCCACGCCAGGCCGCGCAGCGTCCGCGCGTGGGCGGCGGTGACGGCGTCGAGCAGCGCGGCGTCGCGGGCCGCCTGCGCGCCCTGCCCGAGCAGGACCCAGTCGATCGACGCCTCCGCGTAGCGCAGGTGCAGGCGGCGCAGGTCGCGCAGGAGCGCGAGCGCGGGGTCGGGCGCCGCGGGCGCGGGATCCCCGGCCGCCGGGCCCGGGTCGCCGGCGGCGCCGTGGCGGGCGGCGTGCGGGGCGAGCGCGGCGAGGTTCGCCTCGGCCAGGCCCGCGAGTGCCCGCGCGACGTGGACGACGTCGTGCTCGCCGGGGTGGCGGGCGGCGACCGCGTCCAGCTCGGCGGCGATCCGCGCCTCGGCCGCGCGCACGTCGGCGATCGCCGCGGCGAGCCTCACGGCCCCGTCTCCACGACCTCGGCGTCCGGCCCGCCGCGCGTCGGGGGCAGGTCGGCCCCCACGGGCGCGGACGCGGTGTTCGTCGGCGCCGGCGCGGCCCGGCCGTCGGCGTCGGCGAGCTTCGTCACCCGCACCGCCCCGGCCTTGAACAGCGGCTGCCTGGAGACCGGGTCCCAGGCGGTGATCGTCAGCTCGTTGGCGGCGCGCGACGCGCCGCCGGGCCGGTCCCACCAGCCGTAGTGGAAGGGCACGAACGCGACGCCCTCGCGCACCCCGCCGACCCGCACCCGCGCCTCGATGCGCCCCCGCGGCGAGACGACCTCGGCCACGTCGCCCTCCCCCAGGCCGAGCCGCCGCGCGTCGGCGGGCGCCAGCTCGACCCACACGTCGGGGGCGGCGGCCTGCAGCTGCGGGGCCCGGGCGGTCTTCGTGCGCGTGTGGAAGTGGAAGAGCGTGCGGCCGGTGGCCAGCCGCAGCGGGTGCTCGCCGCCGGGCGCCTCCGGCGGCGGCGCGTACTCGGCGGCCTTCAGGATCGCCCGCCCGGCCGGGTCCATCGCCCGGTAGGCGGTCTCGTCGATGAGCGCGCCGGTGAGGAGGTCGCGGCCGTACGTCTCGCACACGTCGGGGTCGGTCGGGAAGCGGCCGTCGCCGTAGAGCCGCTCGCCGCCCCACTGCAGGCCCGAGCCGCCGCGCAGCCGCGCGTAGGTGATCCCGTCGTAGGCGCACGGGCGGCCGGCGACGCAGGCCCGGAACGCCTCGAACGCCGACTCGGGATCGTGCCAGTGGACGAGCGGGCCTCCCCGGCGGTCGCGGAAGCCCATCCGCTGCGCGTAGTCGAGCCAGATGTCGAGGTCGGAGCGGGCCTGGCCGGGCGGGTCGACCGCCCGCTCGCAGAGGTGGACGGTGCGGTCGGCGTTCGTGAGCGTGCCGGTCTTCTCCGCCCACGTCGCGGCGGGCAGGACGACGTCGGCGACCGCGGCGGTCTCGGTCACGTAGAGGTCCTGGACGACGAGGAAGACGTCCTCGGAGGCGAGCACGTCGCGGATGCGGCGGGCCTCCGGCAGCGACACGAGCGGGTTCGTGGCCGACACCCAGAAGAACGGCAGCGTCCCCTGCTCCAGGTGCCGGACCATCTGCATGACGTGCGTCGAGGCGCCGTAGTGCGGGATCTGCAGCGGGTCGACGTCCCACACCCGGGCGAGGTCGGCGACGTGGTCGTCGTTGGCGACGTTGCGGAAGCCGGGCAGGTCCCCGTTCGCGCCGGTCTCGCGCGTGTTCTGCGCGCTCGGCTGGCCGTTCATCTGCAGCACCCCGCAGCCGGGCCGGCCGAGCATCCCGCGCAGGATCGCCAGGTTGTTGACCTGGCAGGCGGCCGCCGTCGCCTGGTGGGACTGGTAGACGCCCTGCAGGACGGTGCACAGCAGCCGCTGCGCGGTCCCGACGAGGCGCGCCGCCTCGCGGATCGCGCCGGCGTCGACGCCGCAGATCCGGGCCACCCACTCCGGCGTGCACGGGGCGACGGTCTCGCGCAGCGCGTCGAAGCCGATCGCGTGCGCGACGACGTACTCGACGTCGACCCAGCCGCCGGCGATCACCTCGCGCAGCAGCGCGTTCAGGAGCGCGAGGTTCGTCCCGGGCCGCACGGGCAGGTGGACGTCGGCGCGCCGGGCCGGGATCGTGCGGCGCGGGTCGACGACGAGCAGCCGCGGCGGCCGCGGCCCCTCGAGGCGGTCGAGCATCCGCGCCCACAGCACCGGCTGGGTCTCGGCGACGTTGTGGCCGAAGAGCGCGATCGCGTCGGCGTGGTTGACGTCGTCGTAGGAGCCGGGCTGGCCGTCGCAGCCGAAGGACTCCTTCAGCGCCTCCCCCGCCGTCGCCGTGCACAGGCGCGTGTTGCCGTCGACGTGGTTCGTGCCGATCCCGGCGCGGGCGATGACGGCCAGCGTGTAGTACTCCTCGAGGAGGAGCTGGCCGCTCGTGTAGAAGCCGAACGCGCCCGGCCCGCGCTCGGCCAGCAGCGCCCGCGAGCGGTCGACGATCGCGCCCATCGCCTCGTCCCAGGACGCGGGCCGCAGCGCGCCGTCGCGGCGCAGCAGCGGCACGGTCAGCCGGTCCGCGGAGGCGTTCGCCTGCCAGCCGAACAGATCCTTGGGGCCGAGCCGGCCGCGGTTGACGCGGTCGACCGCGCGGCCGCGGACGCCGACGATCCGCCCGTCCTGGACGGCGACGTCGTAGGCGTCGCCGTCGGAGTGCAGGACCGACGCGGTCTGCACCCAGCGGTCGGGCTCGGCACCCGCGGCGAGGTGCTCGTCGACGCGCGCGGGCCACGGCTCCCCCGGGCCGACCGGGGTCCGCGTCCCCCAGGGGTCGGCGATGCGGTCGACGCGCCGGACGGCCATCCTCGGCCCCTACCCGGGCGCCGCGCGCGCTACCCGCTACAGCGCGCCGCGCGGGACGAGCTGGCGCCCCGCCTCGCCGCGCACGAGCGCGGCCGCGTGGTGGAGGCGCCCGATCGCGGCCCGCCCGCCGGTGCGGCGGAAGCGGACCGCGGCCAGCTCGTGGCTGGGCGCGTCCGGGTCCGGGGTCAGCAGCAGGAGCAGGTCGGCGTGCAGGCCGATCGCGAGCGCCGCGGTCGCCAGCGCCGGGTCGAAGCTGTCGTCCTCGGCCTCGCAGACGGCGACGATCCCGGCGTCGAGCAGCGCCTCGACCGCCGCCTGCTCGATCACGCGCAGCTCCCCGTCCTCGTCGGTCACCGCCTTCGTCAGCAGCGTTGCGACCGCGGTCGGGCGCAGGCGCGCGGCCAGCTCGCGGGCGATCGCGCTCGCCGGCCCGTCGGCCGGGTCCGGGGCGTGCGTGATGACGAGCTCGTGCTCGACGGCGACCTCGGCCAGCGCGGTCGCGGCGGCGATCGGATCGGTGCGGGGCAGGCCGAGCGAGGCGACGACGCGCATGTCCTGCGCGAGGGTACCGACGCGCGGGCGCGGCCGTCAGCCGCGGCGCTCGCGCCACAGCGACGCGCCGACGGCGGCGGCGATCACGGCGACGATGACGGCGAGCGACACGCCGGTCGGGACGTGGACGAGCCGCTCGACGAGGAACTTCGCCCCGATGAACATGAGGATCACGGCCAGGCCGACGTCGAGGTAGGCGAAGCGGCCGCGCATCCCGGCCAGCAGGAAGAACATCGACCGCAGGCAGACGAGCGCGAGCGCGGTCGCGCTGAAGACGATGAACGGCTCGCGCGTGACGCCGAAGATCGCCGGGATCGAGTCGACGGCGAAGAGGACGTCGGTGAGCTCGACGACGGCGAGGACGGCGAGCATCGGCGTCGCGTACCAGCGGCCCAGCAGCGGCCGGCGCCCGCGCGGGCGGTCCTCGGCGGGGACGCCGGCGGCGCGCACGAACAGGTGCGCCTCGTGGAGGCGCGCGGTCGTCGGCAGCGCGCGGCGCAGCAGCCGCACGACGCGGCTGGAGCGGACGTCGCGCCCGTCGTCGGCGTCCCCCTGGCGGCGCAGCAGCCGCAGGCCGCTGGCGAGCAGCAGGACGCCGAACGCGTACGTGATCCACGCGAAGCGCTCCAGCAGCTCGGCGCCGGCGGCGACGAACGCGCCGCGCATCGCCAGCGCGCCGAAGATCCCGTAGAAGAGCACCCGGTGCTGGGAGGCGGGCGGCACCCCGAACGCGGCGAACAGGAGCGCCCACACGAAGACGTTGTCGAGCGACAGCGACAGCTCGAGCAGGTAGCCGGCGAAGAACGCGCCCGCCGCGTGGTGGCTCTCGACCGCGCCGAGGACGACCCCGAACGCGGCGGCGACCGCGACGAACCCGAGCGTCGACCAGGCCGCGTTCCCCACCGGGACGACGCGCGCGTCGCGGTGCACGACGAACAGGTCGACGAGCAGGAGGACGACGAGGCCGGCCACGAGCGCGGCCCAGGCGGCGAGCGACGGGTCCACGGTGCCTCGTCCTCCGCGTGGCGGAGCCCCGCCTCAGGCGCCGCGGGCCGCGGCGCGGTCGAGGAGCTGCATCGTGTGGAGGACGGGCACGTCGGCGCCGAGCGCGCGCAGGTGCGCCTGCACCTGGGTCAGGCAGCCGATGTTCGCGGTGGCGACGAGCTGCGCGCCCGCGTCCAGCAGCGCGCGCGCCTTGCGCTCGCCGAGCTGCGCGGCGACCTCGGGGCGCTCGAGGTTGTACGTGCCCGCCGACCCGCAGCACAGCTCCCAGTGCTCGGGCTCGACGAGCTCGAGGTCGCCGACCGCCTCCAGCAGCCGCCGCGGCGCGTCGCGCACCCCCTGGGCGTGCGCGAGGTGGCAGGCGTCCTGGTAGGCGACGCGGGTCGGCCGCTCGAGCGCCCCGGCCGGCTCGCGCAGCCCGAGCTCGGCCAGGAACGCGTTGACGTCGACGACGCGGGCGGCGACGCGCTCGGCCCGCTCGGCGCGCGGGTCGCCGGCGAACAGCAGCGGGTACTCGCGCATCCCCGACCCGCAGCCGGCCGCGTTCGTGACGATCGCGTCGACGTCGTCGGGGAACGCGTCGAGGTTGCGGGCGGCGAGCGCGCGGGCCTGGTCGGCGGCGCCGGCGTGCCAGGCGAGGCTGCCGCAGCAGCCCTGCCCGGGCGGGATCGCGACCTCGACGCCCTGGCGGGCGAGGACCCGGGCGGTCGCGGCGGTGATGTCGGGCTCGAGCACCTGCTGGGCGCAGCCGGCCAGGAGCGCGACGCGGGCGCGGCGGGCGCCCTGGGCGGGCATGAGCGGCGGCAGCGGCTGCGGGTCGGGCAGCCGCGGCGGCAGCAGGTCGAGCATCGGCCGCAGCGCGCGCGGGACGAGGCGGCGCAGCGGCCGGGCCGCGCGGCCGGCGCGGGCGGCCAGCCGCATCCGCCGCGGGTGCGGGAGCGTGCGCAGGACGAGCTCGCGGCGCAGGCGCTCGACCGGGGCGCGGCGGCGGCGCGGCTCGGCGTAGGCCCGGAACGGCGTGACGAGCGTCCCGTACTCGACCCCGGACGGGCAGGCGGTCTCGCACGCCTGGCAGCCGAGGCAGGCGTCGACGAACGGGGTGACGTCGTCGACCTCGAGCGTCCCCTCGAGCGTCTCCTTCATGAGCAGGATCCGCCCGCGCGGGGAGTCCATCTCCTCCCCCATCGTCACGTACGTCGGGCAGGTCGCCAGGCAGAAGCCGCAGTGGACGCAGGCCTCGATCGCCTGCGCCATCGCGGGGCCGCGCGGGCCGAGCTCGTCGACGGGGACCTCGTGGCGCATCAGTCGAGGAAGCGGCGGTCGGGGTCGAGGGCGGCGCGGACGCGCTGGGCGAACGCGCCCCCGCGCACGGCGCCGAGCAGGTCCGGGGCGGGCGCCCCGGTGAGCGCGCAGGCGGCGAGGCCGTGCTCGCGCAGCGCGGCGTCGAGCGGGTCGAGGGGCGCGTCGTCCGGCCAGGCGATCCAGGCGACGGCGCCGCCGCGGCCGAAGCGCGCGTCGCCGCCGGCGGCAGCGACGGCCGCCCACAGCGGGGCGATCGCGGCCGGGGTGCAGGCGGCCCGCACGAGCCTCGTGCCGCCGGGCCGCCAGGCCAGGTCGGCGGCCTCCCGCCAGCGCGCGTCGGCCTCGCCGGCCGCCAGCCGCCGGGCGGTGGCGCCCGCGGGCAGGGCGGGGACGAGCCGGGCCAGGCGCGCCTCCATCGGCTCGGGGTCGCCGGCCAGGCGCGCGAGCAGCCGCCCGTCGGGGTGCAGCTCGAGCGCGTCGAGCTCCCACGGCCCGGCGCTCAGCTCGGTCGCGGCGGCGACCGCGGCGTCGAGGCCGCCGGCGGCGATCTCGAGCGTCGCCGCGGCGCGCGGGCGCGGGAAGACCTTCAGCGACACCTCGACGATGACGCCGAGGCGCCCGCGCGATCCGACCATGAGCTTGGGCAGGTCGAACCCGGCGGCGTTCTTGACGACCCGCCCGCCGCCGGACACGAGCCGGCCGGTGCCGTCGACGATCCGCACGCCGATGACGAAGTCGCGCACGCCGCCGGAGCGCAGCGCGCCCGGCCCGGACGTCGCGGCGGCGACGACCCCGCCGAGCGTCGCGCCGGCCCGCGCGAGCGGCGGGTCGAACGGGAGGTGCTGGCCGTGCTCGGCCAGGGCGGCGTCGAGCTCGGCGACCGGCGTCCCGGCGCGGGCGGTGAGCGTCAGCTCGGCCGGGTCGTAGGCGACGATCCCGCGCAGCCCGGACACGTCGACGGTGACGACGCCGTCGTGCGGCGGGGCCGACAGCGCCGGCTTGCTGCCGCCGCCGCGCGGGAGCAGCCCGGTCGAGCTCCGCACGAGCTCGCGGATCTCGTCGACGTGCCCGGCGGCGAGCGTCACGACCAGCCGTCCCCCACCGGCAGCATCTTGCCGCGGTTCGCCAGCCGCGCCGGGTCGACCGCGTCGCGCAGGCGGCCCATCAGCTCCATGTCGTCGGGGCCGAACATCTCGGGCAGGTGGGCGCGCTTCTCGACCCCGACGCCGTGCTCGCCGGTGATCGAGCCGCCGAGGCGGATGCAGAGGCGCAGGATGTCGCCGGCGAGCGCCTCGGCCCGCTCCAGCGCGCCGGGCTCGCGCCCGTCGAAGAGGATGAGCGGGTGGAGGTTGCCGTCGCCGGCGTGGAAGACGTTGGCGACCCGCAGCCCGGCGGCGCCGGCGAGCCGCTCGATCTCGGCCAGCGCCTCGCCGAGGCGGGTGCGCGGCACGACCCCGTCCTGGACGAGGTAGTCGGGGGCCAGCCAGCCGACGGCCGAGAACGCGGCCTTGCGGCCCTTCCAGATGAGCGCGCGCTCGCCGGGGTCCTCGGTCGTGCGCACGTGCGCGGCGCCCGAGTCGCGCAGGAGCGCGGCGAGGCGGGCCGCGTCGGCGGCGACGGTCTCGCGCCCGCCCTCGAGCTCGACGATGAGGAGCGCTGCCGCGCCGGGCGGGTAGCCGGGCTTCACCGACGCCTCGGCCGCCTCGATCGCCAGCGCGTCCATGATCTCCAGCGCGACCGGCAGCAGGCCGCTGGCGACGATCCGCGAGACGGCGTCGCCCGCCGCCTCCAGCGAGTCGTAGACGGCGAGCGCGGTGTGGACGGCCTCGGGCACCGGGACGAGCCGGACCGTGACCTCCAGCGCGATCCCGAACAGGCCCTCCGAGCCGCAGAACAGGCCGGTCCAGTCGGGGCCGACCGGCTCGAGGCTCTCGCCGCCGAGGTCGACCACCTCGCCGTCGGGGAGCACGACCCGCATCCCGAGGACGTGATTGGCGGTCATCCCGTGGCGCAGGCAGTGGGCGCCGCCGGAGTTGAAGGCGACGTTGCCGCCGATCGTGCAGACCGACTCGCTCGACGGGTCGGGCGCGTACTGCAGGCCGTATCGGGCGGCGGCGCGGCTGACCTCGAGGTTGACGACGCCGGGCTGCACGACGGCCAGGCGCGCCCGGGGGTCGATGCGCAGGATCCGGTTGAGGCGGTTGAGCGCGATGAGGACCCCGCCCTCCAGCGGCAGCGAGCCGCCCGACAGCGACGTGCCGCTGCCGCGCGCGACGAACGGCACGCCGTGGCGGTGGCAGGCGCGGACGGTCGCGACGACCTCCTCGGCGGTGTCGGCGAGGACGACGGCGAGCGGCCGCTGGCGGAACGCGGTGAGCGCGTCGGAGCTGAAGACGGCCAGCTCGGCGGGCGCGGTCAGCAGACGCTCCCCGAGGCCGAGCGCGCGCAGGTCGGCGAGAACCCGATCCCGGCCCTCCGGGGCACCCACGCGCTCCTCCTCCATGGCGCCATTCATAGCGCCTCGCGGCGGCGGGCGCCGCGCGGGGCCGGGCCGGCGCCCCGCGGGCGCCGGGCCGGTCAGTGGTTGCGCAGGGCCGAGATCAGCTCGCCCTTGTCCATCTTCGAGCGGCCCTCGATGCCGATCTCCCGCGCGCGCTGCAGGAGCTGGTCCTTCGTCTGGTCCTCGTAGCGGGCGGCGCGGCCGCCGCGCCGGCTGGCCCGGTTGCCGCCGCCGGCCGCGTTCGCGTTGGCGACGCGCGCCGCCTTCTCCTTGCTCATGCCCTGGTCGCGCATGGCCTCGTACTGGCGGTCGTTCTTCACCGAGGGTCCGTGGTTCCTGGCCATGGGCCCCGGTTACCCGCCGCGGGGGCCGCTACGCCTCCCGCCCGCGCGGGGGCGCGCCCGGTCGCACGGGCCGGTGGCATCCGGCCGGGCAGTCAGAGTTCGGGGGCGAATGCCTGCCAGCCGGGACGTGACGGGACCGCCGATGTCGGCGTCGGCCATCGCCGCTGTCGCGGTCGCCGCCGTCGCGTTCGTCGCGACCTGGGCCGCCTGGGCGGCCGGCGGGTTCGCGGTCGACGTCCCGTGGGCGCCCGCCTGGGACCTGCGCCTCTCGCTCGAGCTCGACGGGCTCGGCCTCCTCTACGCGCTGCTGGCCGCCGGCGTCGGCGTCCTCGTCTTCGCCTACGCGTCGGCGTACGTGCCGCGCCACCTCGCCCACGAGGGCCGCCCGCGCCGCGAGGAGGCGCGCCTGCACGGGGCGATGGCCCTGTTCCTCGTGTCGATGCTCGGGCTCGTCCTGGCCCGCGACCTCGTCCTCCTGTTCGTCTTCTGGGACCTGACCGCGATCGCGTCCTGGCTGCTCATCGGCTTCGACCGCGCGAACCGCTCCGCGCGCCTCTCGGCGCTCATGGCGCTGCTCGTCACGACGATCACCGCCGTCCTGCTGCTCGTCGCGATCCTCGTCCTGCGCGCCGAGTACGGGACGACGCAGATCGACGAGCTGATCGCGGTCGCGCGGCCCGGCTGGGCGGTCGCGCTCGCCGGCGCGCTCATCGCGGCCGCCGCGCTGGCCAAGAGCGCCCAGGCCCCGCTGCACTTCTGGCTGCCGCGGGCGATGGCGGCGCCGACGCCGGTGTCGGCGTACCTGCACTCGGCCGCGATGGTCGCCGCCGGCGTCTTCCTGGTCAGCCGCGCGCACCCGCTCCTGGCGCTCGAGCCGGCCCTGCTCGACGGGCTGCTGGCGATCGGGCTGCTGTCGATCGCCGTCGGCGGGCTGCTGGCGCTGTGGGCGACCGACCTCAAGCGGCTTTTGGCCTACTCGACCGTCTCCCAGTACGGCTACGTCGTCGTCATGCTCGGCGTCGGCGGGGCGGCGGGCGCGGCGGGCGCCTGCCTGTACGTGCTCGCCCACGCCCTGGCCAAGAGCGCGCTGTTCATGACCGCCGGCGCGGTGACCGAGGCGACCGGGCGCCGGGAGCTGCCGCGCCTCGGCGGCCTGGCCCGGCGGATGCCGCTGCTGGCCGCCGGCAGCGGCGCCGCGGTCGCGACGCTCGCCGCGCTGCCGCTCACGCTCGGGTTCTTCAAGGACGAGCTGTTCTTCCACGCGGCGGCCGAGCGCGGCACCTGGCTCGCCGTCGCCGCGGTCGCCTCCGCGGCGCTGACGCTCGCCTACCTGGGCCGCTTCTGGGGCGGCGTCTTCCTCGGCCGCTCCGACGCCGAGGTGCGGCCGGTGCCGCGGCGGCTCGTGTGGCCGGTCGTCGCGCTCGGCACGCTCGTCGTCGCCGGCGGGATCGCGCCCGGGCCGTTCGCCGCGCTCGCCGAGGACGGCGCGGCCGTGACCGCCGGCGGGCCGGCGCCGGTCGACGTCGCCTACCACCTCGACGGGCGCACCGAGAACGTCATGGCGCTCGCGGCGTGGCTGGCCGGCGCGCTGCTGCTCGTCGCCCGCCCGCGGCTGCAGGGCGCGCTGTCGGCGCTGGCGCGGGCCGGCGAGGCGGTCGGCCCCGAGCGGGTCTACACCGCGTCGCTGGCCGGGCTGAACGCGCTGTCGAACCGCATCCACGACGTCGAGGTGCGCGACCTGCGCGCCCGCATCGCCGCCGTCCTCGTCCCCGCCAGCGCGCTCATCGCGCTCGGCGTCGTCCTCACCCCGACCGGCGGGACGTACGCGGTCGGCCCGGTCGAGCTCGAGGACCTGCCGCTCGTGCTCGTCCTCGCCGTCGGCGCGCTGGCGGCGCTCGCGACGACCCGGCCCCGGCGCCACCTGCGCCTCGCGCTCGCGCTGTCGGCCGTCGGGTTCTCGCTCGCCGTCGTCTACGCCCTCCTGGGCGGGGCCGACATCGCGCTCGTCGCCGTCCTCGTCGAGACGCTGTTCGCGCTCCTGTTCGTCGGCGTCTTCTCGCTCATCCCCGCGCGCGAGCTGCGCCGCGAGGCCCGCCGGCGCTCGACCGGCCGCACCCGGGCGCGCAACCTCGTCATCGCGGCCACGTCGGGCGTCGTGACGACGCTCGTCGCCTGGGGCGCGTTCTCGCGGCCGATCCCCGACGACCCGGCCGCGGAGCGCTACCTCGCGCTCGCCGACGACGCGCACGGCAAGGACGTCGTCACCGTGATCCTCGCCGACTTCCGCGGGCTCGACACGCTCGTCGAGATCACCGTCGTGCTCGTCGCCGCGATCGCCGTCGCCACGCTCCTGCACGGGAGGTTCCGGGCGTGACGAGCATCCTCACCCGCTACGTCGCCCGGGCCCTGCTCGCCCCGGTGCTGATCGTCTCCGTCGGGATCCTCGTCAAGGGCTACGCCGACGTCGGCGACGGGTTCGCCGCCGGGGTCGTCGCCGCGCTCGCGCTCCTGCTGCAGTACGTGGCGTTCGGCACCGACGCGGTCGAGCACGCGCTGCCGATCCGCTGGGCGCCCGGCATCGCGATCGCGGGCCTGGCGATCGCCGTGCTCGTGTTCGCCGTCCCGATGGCGTTCGGCGAGCCTCCGCTCGAGCACGCCCCGCCGGCCGGCGAGGAGCCCGTCCACCTCGGCTCGCTGGAGCTGATCACCGCGGTCGTGTTCGACGTCGGCGTCTTCCTGCTCGTCATCGGCGCGGTCGGGACGATCATCGGCAGCCTCGTCGACCCGGACCGGGAGGCGCCGTGAACCTCGTCTTCGCCGCCGCGATCGGCGTCATCTTCGGCGCCGGCGTCCACCTCCTGCTGCAGGCCGACCTGCTGCGCGTCGTCACCGGGCTGGCGCTCGTCGCCAACGCGGCGAGCCTGACGCTGATGTCGTCGGGCCTGACCCGGGGGCGGGAGCCGATCCTGCCGCTCACCGGCGACGCCGAGCCGGCCTCCGACCCGGTCGTCCAGGCGCTGACGCTGACGGCGATCGTCATCGGCTTCGCGACGACGGCGCTGCTGCTCGCGCTCATCGTCGTGCTGTACCGGCGCCGCCACAGCGTCGACCTCGACGACCTGTCGCGCGAGGAGGCGGAGGCGGCCGCGCGCGACGAGGCCGAGGAGCCGGCGCTCGACGCCTGGCGCGAGCTGGGGCTCGAGGTCGAC
Source organism: Solirubrobacteraceae bacterium (assembly GCA_019683665.1). Classification (GTDB taxonomy): domain Bacteria; phylum Actinomycetota; class Thermoleophilia; order Solirubrobacterales; family Solirubrobacteraceae; genus Capillimicrobium. Next base: position 2,502 of record JADGIB010000034.1, on the reverse strand, counting down.
GAGCCGGAGGTCGCGCGGTGATCCTCGTCGCCGGGCCGCTGCTCGTGCTGTGGGTCGCCGGGCTCGCGCTCGCCGCGCTCGACGGGCGGCGCCGCGGCGTCGGCGTGCTCGCGATCGCCGCCGTCGCCGTCGCGTTCGGGCTGCAGGCCGTCCTGCTCGGGCGCGTCCTCGCCGACGGGCCGCAGGAGCTCGTCGCCGGCGGCTGGGCGGCCGACGTCGGCATCCGGCTGCGCGTCGACGCGCTCGGGGCGGTCTTCGCCGCGCTGTCGAGCGGGATCGTCGTCGCCGCGCTCCTGCAGGCGGTGGCGACCGGCGTGCGCTCGCGGTCGCTGCCGGCGCTCGTCGTCTTCCTGACGCTCGGGCTCAGCGGCCTGTTCGCCACCGGCGACGTGTTCAGCTTCTACGTCTTCTTCGAGCTGGCGATGATCGCCGCCTACGCGCTGACGGCGGCGTCGGGGACCGCCCGCGAGGTCGGCGCCGCGTTCCTGTTCGCGATCGTCAACCTCGTCGGCTCGTTCCTGTTCCTCATCGGGATCGCGCTCCTGTACCGGGCGACCGGCACGCTGGAGATGGTCGCCGTGGCCGAGGCGGCCGGGCGGCTGGAGGCGACGACGGCGATCCTCATCGCGATCTCGTTCTTCGTCGCGTTCGGGACGAAGCTCGGCCTGTTCCCGTTCCACTTCTGGCTGCCGACGCTGTACGCGACCGCGTCGCCGCCGGTCGCGGCGATCTTCGCCGGGGCGCTGGCGAACATCGGCGCCTACGGCCTGCTGCGCTTCGGCGGGGCGATCCTCCCCAACGAGCTCGCGCTCAGCGCGACCGCGCTCATCGTGATCGGCTCGGTGAGCATCGCCTACGGGGCGATCCAGGCGATCGGGCGGCGCGACACCCGCGAGGTGCTCGCCTACTCGTCGATCGGCCACGTCGGCTACATCCTCGTCGCGCTCGGCCTCGGCGGGCCGGTCGGGCTGGCGGCCGCGGTCGCCTTCAGCGTCGCGAACGCGCTGAACAAGGCGCTGCTGTTCCTGTCCAGCGAGCTGCGCGGGCGGCTGACGGCGGCGATCTTCCTCGTCGGCGTGCTGAGCGTCGCCGGGGTGCCGCCGACGGCCGGGTTCTTCGGGAAGGCGGCGCTGTTCGACGCCGGCGTGCGGGCCGAGAGCTGGTGGACGGTCGCGCTGCTGTTCGTCGGCGGCGCGCTCTCGTTCGTCTACGTGTTCCAGATCTACCAGCACGACCGCTGGCGCCCGCGCGAGCAGCGGGAGCGCGCGACGCCGCTCGGCAGCGCCGGGGTCGGCCAGCGGCTGGCGGCCGGGCTCGTCGCGCTCGTCGTGCTCGTGCTCGGCTTGTGGCCGCAGCCGCTGCTGGCCGCGGGGCGCGACGCGGCCGAGGCGATCGTCGTGGCGAGGGGCGACGGATGATCCACGTCCTGCGGGTGGGCCTCGGGCTCGGGGTCGTCTACTGCCTGACGCTGGCCAGCACCGACCCGGTCGACCTGGCGATCGGGACCGCGCTCGGCATGGGCCTCGTCGTGGCGCTCGGCAGGCGGCTGGAGCCGGCGCCGTTCGGCGCGCCGCCGCCGTTCGCGCGCCGCGTGCTGTGGTTCCCGGTGTTCCTGGCCGCGGTCGCCGGCGACGTGGTCGTCAGCACGTGGGACGTCGCGCTGCGGATCCTCCACCTGCGCCCGGTGCGCCACGCCGGGATCGTGCGGGTGCCGATCGGCGAGCGGACCGACCGCGGGGTGGCGGTCAGCGGGATGGTCATCTCGCTCTCCCCCGGGGCGGTGCTCGTCGACGTCGACTGGGAGCGGCGCGACCTCATCGTCCACGTCATCGACGCGTCCGACCCCGACGGCGTCCGCGCCCGCCTGCAGCGCTTCTACGACCGCTACCAACGGAGGGTCCTGCCGTGATCTCCGACATCGTCTTCTACGCCGGGATCGGGTGGCTGGCGCTCATGCTCGCCGTCCTCGTCGTCGTCACGGCCCGCGGGCGGACGACGGCGACGCGCATCCTCGCGCTCAACCTCCTGACGGTGCTCGTCATCGGCCTGCTCGCGCTCATCGCCGGCGAGGACCGCCGCCCGTACGTGCTCGACGCCGCGCTCGCGCTCGCGCTGCTGTCGTTCGTGTCGACCCTGGCCGCCTGCCGCTACCACGAGGACCGCCGGCCGTTCCGATGAGGTCGCTGATCGCGGACATCCTCGTCGTCGCGGGCCTGATCGTCGTGACGATCGGCGTCTACGGCGTCGCCCGCTGGCGCGACGTCTTCCTCCAGCTGCACGCCGCGTCGAAGGCGGGCGTGCTCGGCGTCGCGCTCCTGCTCGCCGCCGCCGCGGTCGAGGGCGACCGCGCGACCGCGGCCCGCTCGCTGCTGGCGATCGCCCTCATCGGCGTGACCGCGCCGGTCGGCTCGCACGCGATCGCGCGCGCGGCCGCGCGCCGCCGGGCGCAGGAGCGCCGCGAGCGGGCGCGGTAGCGGGCGCCGCCGCCGCGCCTCCCCCGCC
>JADGIB010000349.1 GCA_019683665.1 Solirubrobacteraceae bacterium | reverse complement strand
TGTCTATACCCCACCGCCCCCGCCGCGCGCGCCGAGGCCGAGCTGCGGGCCAGCGGCGCGCGCCCGCGCCGCACCCGCCTGCGCGGCGCCGACGCGCTCACCCCCTCGGAGCGGCGGGTCGCCGAGCTCGCCGCCGCCGGGCGCTCGAACCCGGAGATCGCCCAGGCGCTGTTCGTCACCCGCCGCACGGTGGAGACGCACCTGACGAGCGCCTACCGCAAGCTCGACGTCGCCTCCCGCGACGAGCTCGCCGCCGCGCTGGCGTTTGCGCCCGAGCCCTGACGGGCAGCCTGGCGGCGCTGTGTGGGACAGCCACGACACCGAGCTCGTCCTCTACGCGCTGGTGGCGATCGGGCTCGTCATCGCGCTCGTCGCCGGGCTGAAGGTCCACGCGTTCATCGCGCTCCTGCTCGGCGCGATCACGATGGGGCTGCTGGCCGGGGTCGACCCGCCGAAGCTCATCGAGTCGATCACGGCCGGGGCCGGCTCCACGCTCGGCAGCGTCGGGCTCGTCCTCGCGCTCGGCACGATGCTCGGCAAGCTCCTGGCCGAGTCGGGCGGCGCGGACCGCCTCGCGGCCGCGGTCCTCGACCGCACGGGGCCGGAGCGGATCCCGTGGGCGATGGCGCTCATCGCCTACGTCGTCGGGATCCCGCTCTTCTTCGAGATCGGCGTCGTCCTGCTGATCCCGATCATCTTCGTCGTCGCCCGGCGGGTGCAGCAGTCCTCGGCCGGGGCGCGCGGCGGCAACGCCTACCTGCTCGTCGGCCTGCCCGCGCTCGCCGGCCTGTCGGTCCTCCACGCGCTCCTGCCGCCGCACCCCGGCCCGCTCATCGGCATCGACGCGCTCGGCGCCGACCTCGGCGTGACGATGCTCTACGGGTTCGCGATCGCGATCCCGACCGTCATCGTCGCCGGCCCGGTCTTCGCCCGGTTCGCCACCCACTGGGCGGACGCGCAGCCCCCGCAGGACCTCGTCGACCAGGTGGCCAAGGACACCGAGAGCGACGACCCGCCGTCGGTCCCGGTCGTCGTGCTCACGATCCTGCTGCCGGTCGCGATCATGCTCCTGCGCACGCTGGCCGACGTCACGCTCGACGAGGGCGACGCGCTGCGCGACTGGGCCGACTTCGTCGGCGACCCGATCATCGCGCTGCTCATCGGCGTCCTCGTCGCGATGTGGACGTTCGGGCTGTCGCGCGGGTTCTCTCGCGCGCGGCTGGGCGCGTTCATGGGCGAGAGCCTCGCCCCGGCCGCCGCGATCCTGCTCATCATCGGCGCCGGCGGCGCGTTCAAGCAGGTCCTCATCGACAGCGGCATCGGCGAGGCGCTCGGCGAGGCGGCCGAGTCGATCGACGTGTCGCTGCTCATCCTCGGCTGGCTGGCGGCGGTCCTCATCCGCCTGGCGACCGGCTCGGCCACGGTCGCGATCGTGACCGCGGCGGGGATCATGGCGCCGATCGTCGAGTCGACCGGCGCGGACGTGAACCTCGAGCTGCTCGTCCTGGCGATCGGGGCCGGCTCGGTGTTCTTCTCGCACGTCAACGACGCCGGCTTCTGGCTCATCAACCAGTACTTCGGGATGAGCGTCGCGGACACGATCAAGACGTGGTCCGTGATGGAGACGATCATCTCCGTCGTGGGGCTCGCGCTTGTGCTCGTGGTGGACCTCTTCGCATGACCCAGGTCGTCATCGGCGTCGACGTCGGGACGACGAGCGCGAAGGCGACCGCGTTCGACGTCGACGGCGGCGAGCACGGCCACGGCGAGCACGGCTACGAGCTGGCCGACCCGCAGCCGGGCGCCGCCGTCCTCGACCCCGGCGAGGTCGTCGACGCGACCCTGCGCGCGATCGCCGACGCGGCGGCGCAGGCGCGGCGGGCGCACTGCGAGATCGCCGGGCTGGCGATGAGCGCCGCGATGCACGGGCTGACCGCGCTCGACGCCGGCGGGCGGCCGCTGACGCCGCTGATGACGTGGGCCGACACGCGGGCGATCGAGGAGGCCGAGCGGCTGCGGGCCGAGCACCCGGACCTGCACGCGCGCACCGGGACGCCGCTGCACCCGATGGCGCCGCTGGCGAAGCTGCGCTGGCTGCGCGCCCACGAGCCCGCCGCGTTCCGCGACGCGGCCTGCTTCGCCGGGGTCAAGGCGCTCGTGCTCCACGCGCTCACCGGCGAGCTCGTCACCGACCACTCGATGGCGTCGGGCACCGGCCTGCTGGCGCTCCGGGAGCTGGACTGGGACCCGGAGGCGCTCGAGCTGGCCGGGATCGAGGCCGGCCGGCTGCCGCGCCTCGTGCCGGCGACCGAGGTGCTGGAGCTGACCGCCGACGTCGGCCTGCCGGCGGGGACCCCGGTCGTGGCGGGGGCGGCGGACGGGCCGCTGGCGAACCTCGGCGTCGGCGCGGTGCGGCCCGGCGTGGCGGCGTGCTCGATCGGCACGAGCGGGGCGCTGCGGGTCATGGTCGAGGCCCCGGCGACCGACCCGGCGGGACGGGTGTTCTGCTACGCGCTGACCCCGGGCCGGTGGGCGGTCGGCGGGGCGATCAACAACGGCGGGGTCGTGCTGCAGTGGGCGGGCGAGGCGCTCGCCCCCGACCTCGGCGAGCACCCCGAGCGCGAGCTGCTCGCGCTCGCCGGCGAGGTGCCGCCCGGGAGCGAGGGGCTGATCATGCTCCCCTACCTGCTCAGCGAGCGGGCCCCGCACTGGAGCGCGCTGCCGCGCGGCGCCTACGTCGGCCTGACGCGCGGGCACGGGCGCGGGCACCTGATCCGGGCCGCGGTCGAGGGCGTCTGCCAGCAGCTCGCGCTCGTGCTCGCGTCGGTGCGCGAGGCGGGCAACGAGGTCCGCGAGATCCGGGCCACCGGCGGGTTCGCCCGCAGCGACCTGTGGCGCCAGATCCTCGCCGACGTCCTCGGGATGGAGGTCGGCTTCCCGGCCGGGCACGAGGGCTCCGGGTTCGGGGCGGCGCTGCTGGGGATGGAGGCGCTCGGGGTGATCGACTCGATCGAGCGGGCCGCCGACCTCGTCGCGATCGAGGACCGCGTCGAGCCCGACCCGGCGGCGGCCGAGACGTACGCGGAGCTGCGCCCGGTCTTCGACGGGCTGTTCGACGCGCTCGCCCCGGCGTTCCGGCGGCTGCGCCGGCTCGACCCGGGGGCCTGACCGCCGGGGGGGCCCCCCCCCCCCCGGGGCCGCCCCCCCCGCCCCCCCCCCCCCCCGGGCGGGGGGGGGGGGG
>JADGIB010000348.1 GCA_019683665.1 Solirubrobacteraceae bacterium | reverse complement strand
CGCCCGCGCGGCGGGCGCCGCCGCCGTGCCCGCGCCCACGCGCGACCACGACACGCGCGGCGCGCAGCCGCGGCCGCTGCGGGTCGCCCCGCAGGAGCTCGACGCGGCCGCCGCCGCGCTGCGCGCCGACGTGCGCCGCGGCCTCGAGGTCGCGATGGCGAACATCGCCGCCGTCGCCGGCGCCTCGGTCGGCGACGACGCCGAGCTGCGGCTGCCCCAGGGCCAGCGCGTCCTCGTGCGCGAGATCCCGGTGCGCCGCGCCGCGGTCTACGTCCCGGGCGGGCGCGCCCCGTACCCGTCGACGGTCCTCATGGGGGCGGTCACCGCGCGCGTCGCCGGCGTCGAGGAGGTCGTCGTCTGCTCGCCGCCCGGCCCCGACGGGGAGCTGAACCCGGTCGTGCTCGGCGCCTGCGCGCTCTGCCACGTCGACGAGGTCTACCGGATGGGCGGCGCCCAGGCCGTCGCCGCGCTCGCCTACGGGACCGAGACGATCCCGCGCGTCGATGTCATCGTCGGCCCCGGCAACCTGTGGGTGCAGGAGGCGAAGGTCCAGTGCAGCGCCGACGTCGGCATCGACGGCTTCGCCGGCCCGTCCGACGTGCTCGTGCTCGCCGACGCCGGCGTCGACCCGACCCCGGTCGCGCTCGACCTGCTCGCCCAGGCCGAGCACGGCCCCGGCTCGCTCGCCGTCCTCGCCGGCGACGACCCGGCGACGCTGGAGGCGATCGCCGCCCGCGCCGCTGAGCTCGCCGCGACGTACGAGGGCGTCGACTTCGCGCCACTGGCCGTCGTCGAGGTCGCCGACACGGCCGCCGCGATCGAGCTGGCGAACGCGTTCGCGCCCGAGCACCTCCAGCTCGCCGGGCCGCGCGTCGAGGCGTGCGCGCCGCAGATCCGCTGCGCCGGCACCCTGCTCGTCGGCGTCGAGAGCGGCACCGCGTTCACCGACTACGTCGCCGGCTCCAACCACGTGCTGCCGACCGGCGGCGCCGCCCGCTTCGCGTCCGGCCTGTCGCCGCGCCACTTCCGCCGCCGCATGACCGAGGTCCACGTCGGCGCCGGGGCGGCCCGGCTCGCCCGCGCCGGCGTGCCCGTCGCGCGCGCCGAGGGGTTCGGCGTGCACGCGGACTCGATGGAAGCCCGCCAGAATGGAGCGCCGTCATGACGACGACCCGCAGCGCCGAGATCGACCGCCGCACGGGCGAGACCGACATCCGCCTGCGCCTCGCCCTCGACGGATCCGGCGCGGGGGAGCGGCGCACCGGCGTCGGCTTCTTCGACCACATGCTCGACCTCCTGGCCCGCCACGGCCGCCTCGACCTCGACGTCGCCGCCGAGGGCGACCTGCAGACCGGCGCCCACCACACGGTCGAGGACACCGGCATCGTCCTCGGCCAGGCGCTCGACCGCGCCCTCGGCGACCGCGCCGGGATCGTCCGCTACGGGCACGCGGTCGTCCCGATGGACGAGGCGCGCGCCGCCTGCGCGATCGACGTCTCCGGCCGCCCGTTCCTGCGCTTCACCGGCGAGCTGCCGCCCGGCGCCACCGGCGGCTTCGAGCACGAGCTGGCCGAGGAGTTCTTCCGGGCCGTCGCCAACCAGGCGAAGCTCACGGTCCACCTCACCGTCGAGGCCGACGGCGGCGTCCACCACGTCATCGAGGCGCTGTTCAAGGCGTTCGCCCGCGCCCTGCGCCAGGCGACCGCGATCGACCCGACCGAGACCGGCATCCCCTCCACGAAGGGCGTCCTGTGAGCGCCGCGTCGCCCCGCATCGCCATCGTCGACTACGGCATGGGCAACCGCCGGTCGGTCGAGAAGGCGCTCGAGCACGTCGGGGCGACGGTGTCGATCACCCGCGACCCGGCGCAGCTGCGGGCCGCCGACGGGCTGCTGCTGCCCGGCGTCGGCGCGTTCCCGGCCGCGATGCGGACGCTGCGCGAGCTCGAGCTCGAGGGCGTCCTGCTCGAGTGCGCCCGCGGCGGGATGCCGTTCTTCGGCTCCTGCATGGGCATGCAGCTGCTGTTCGAGTCCAGCGACGAGCACGAGGGCGCGACCGGCCTGGGCCTCCTGCGCGGCCCGGTGCGCCGCCTCGCCGCCGGCGACCTGAAGCTCCCGCACATCGGCTGGAGCGAGGTGCGCTGGGTCCGCGAGTCGCCGCTGCTGGAGGGCCTGCCGAACCCGTCGACCTTCTACCACGTGCACTCCTACGCGCCGCAGCCGGCCGACCCGGCCGACGTGCTCGGCGTCAGCGACTACGGCGTGGAGTTCGCGTCGGTCGTGGCGCGCGGCACCGTCTTCGGCGCCCAGTTCCATCCCGAGAAGTCCTCCATCCACGGCCTCGCGCTCCTGCGCAACTTCGCGCGGATCTGCGCGCGGGTCGCGGCCTGATCCTCCATGCGCCTCTATCCAGCGATCGACATCTCGGACGGCAAGGCCGTCCGCCTGACGAAGGGCGACTTCGACGCCAAGACCGTCTACGAGGACGACCCGCTCGCCGCCGCGCGCGCGTTCGTCGCCGACGGCGCCCGCTACCTCCACGTCGTCGACCTCGACGGCGCCCGCGAGGGGCGCCCGCAGAACCTCCACCACCTCGAGCGGATCACGCGCGAGCTCGGCGTCTCCGTCCAGTACGGCGGCGGCCTGCGCGACCTCGCCGCCGTCCGCGACGCGCTGCGCGCCGGCGCCGACCGCGTCATCCTCGGCACCGCCGCGTTCCGCGACATCGACTTCCTCGACGAGGCGATCGCCGCCTGGGGCGAGCGCGTCGTCGTCAGCGTCGACGTGCGCGGCGGGCGCGTCTCCGCCGCCGGCTGGCAGGAGACGACGCAGATGCCCGCCGACGCCGCCATCCAGCGCCTCCAGGACCGCGGCGTGCGGCAGTTCGTCTACACGAACGTCGACCGCGACGGGATGCTCGGCGGCATCGACCTCGACGAGATCGCCTGGGTGTCGTCGATCGTGCGCGGGCGCTTCATCGTCTCGGGCGGCGTCGGCTCCCTCGACGACCTCGAGGGGCTCGTCGCGATGCGCCGGGTCAACATCGCCGGCGTCATCGCCGGCAAGGCGCTCTACGAGCGGCGGTTCACCGTCGCCGAGGCGCTCGCCGTCCTCGACGGCTAACGTCGGGGGCTCACCCGACGTGCGACCTGGGGAGGCAGCGCACATGATGAGCAGGGGGACGCGGCGAGGCCTGGCGGCCGTCGCCGCCGCGGCGGCGGCGCTCGCGCTGGGCGCCTGCGGCGACGACGACGGCGGCGC
>JADGIB010000033.1 GCA_019683665.1 Solirubrobacteraceae bacterium | reverse complement strand
CCTCGCGCTCGCGCTCGGCCCGCTGCGCGACGGCGTCGGCGAGCGCCTCCACCGGCCGGCGCCGCTCGACGGCCTGCGCGACGAGTACCGGCTCGGCGTCGGCGACCTGCGCGTCGACCTCACCGGGGTGCCGCTCCCGCCGGGGACGACCCGCACGCGCGTCGACCTCGGCGTCGGCCGGGCGGTCGTGACCGTGCCCGCGGACGTCGCCGTGCGCGTCGACGGGTCGGCGACCGCCGGCGAGGTCGTCGCCTTCGGCCGCGCCGCCTCCGGCGTCGGGGTCGACACCCGCGCGGACGCGCCCGGCGCGGGCGGCCGGACGCTCGTGCTCGACGTCCACGTCGGCGCCGGCCGGGTCCAGGTCGAGCGGGCGCCGTCGCGGGCGGCCGGCTGACCGGCCCCCGCGGCGCCGCGGCGTCAGTCGCGCATCGCCGGGAAGAGCACGACCTCGCGGATCGAGCGGCGGCCGCTGAGGATCATGACGAGGCGGTCGATGCCCATCCCCAGGCCGCCGGTCGGCGGCATCCCGTGCTCGAGCGCGGTGACGAACAGCTCGTCGTAGGGCTGCGTCTCGTCGTCGCCGGCGGCGGCGAGGCGGACCTGCGCCTCGAAGCGGGCGCGCTGGTCGTCGGGGTCGTTGAGCTCGGTGAACGCGTTGGCGATCTCCATCCCGCCGGCGAACGCCTCGAAGCGCTCGACGAGCCGGTCGTCGCCGCTGCGGTGGCGCTTGGCGAACGGGGACAGCTCGACCGGGTAGTCCATGACGATCGTCGGCTGCACGAGCGTCGGCTCGACGGTCTTGGAGAAGAGGTCGTCGACGAGCTGGGGCCAGGTGCGCTGCTCGTTGTCGGAGGGCACGAGCGGGTCGACGATCCGCGCGAGCTCGTCGCGGTCGCGGACCTCGAGGATGTCGACGCCGGCCCGCTCGATGAGCAGCTCGCGCAGCGTCACCCGCCGCCACGGCGGCGTGAAGTCGAGCTCGCCCTCGTAGCCGACCGCCTGCGCGACCCCGTGGACGAGCTTCTCCAGCCGCGCGGCGGCGTCGTGGTAGTCGGCGTAGGCCTCGTACCACTCGACCATCGTGAACTCGGGGTTGTGCTTCGGCGACAGCCCCTCGTTGCGGAAGTCCTTGCCGAGCTCGTAGACGCGCTCGAGGCCGCCGACGATGAGCCGCTTCAGGTACAGCTCGGTCGCGATCCGCAGGTACATGTCGCGGTCGAGCGCGTTGAAGTGCGTGATGAACGGCCGCGCGAGCGCCCCGCCGTAGAGCGGCTGCAGCACCGGCGTCTCGACCTCGATGAAGCCGTCCTCGTCGAGCTGGCGGCGCACGGCGGAGATCGCCTTCGCGCGCAGCATGAACAGCTCGCGGGTCTCCTCGTTGGCCATGAGGTCGAGCTCGCGCTGGCGGTAGCGGGTCTCGACGTCCTGGAGGCCGTGGTGCTTGTCGGGGGGCGGGCGCAGCGACTTGGCCAGGACGGTGACGTCCTCGACGCGGAGGCTGATCTCGCCGCGCTTCGTGCGCATCGCGCAGCCGTCGACGCCGATCAGGTCGCCGAGGTCGAGCCCGAGCAGCCGCTCCATCCGCTCCTCGCCGAGGACGTCGACGCGGGCCTGCAGCTGCAGGCGCCCGGAGCGGTCGACGAGGTCGAGGAAGGCCATCCTGCCCTGGCCGCGGCGCGCGGCCAGGCGCCCGGCGACCCGGTAGCGGTGGTCGGTCTCCTCGCCGGGCTGCAGGCCGCCGTGCTCGGCCACGACGCGGGCGGCCGGCACGACGCCGGGGAAGCTGTGCGGGAAGGGGTCGATGCCCTCGGCCCGCAGACGCTCGAGCTTCGCCCGCCGCGCGGCGAGGAGCTCGGACTGCTCGTCGCTCACCCTTCGAGAGGCTAGGGCCTAGAGCCCGACGTCGATCTTCGTGATCTTCAGCCGGCGCGTCTTGCCGTTGGGGAGGACGACCTCGACCACGTCGCCCTTCTTGGCCCCGAGCAGCGCCTTGCCGACCGGCGACTCGTTCGAGAGGCGCTCCGGGGGCTTGGCCTCAGCCGAGCCCACGATCGTGAACTTCTGGGAGCTGCCGGTGTCCTCGTCCTTGACGTTCACCGAGGAGCCGATGCGGACGACGTCGGTGTCGAGGTCGCTGGCGTCGATGACGGTCGCCGCGCGCAGGCGCTCCTCGAGCTGCGCGATGCGCTGCTCGAGCATGGCCTGCTCGTTCTTGGCGTCGTCGTACTCCGAGTTCTCGGAGATGTCGCCGAACTCGCGGGCCTCCTTGATGCGCGCCGCGACCTCGCGGCGCTTGACGGTCGAGAGCTCCTCGAGCTCGTCCTTCAGCTTCTGCAAGCCGTCAGGGGTGAGGATGACGTCCTTCGGCATGGATCTCCCGCGGTCCCTCGGGTGGGTCGGCTACTTGAAGGGTCGGGCAGTGTAGCAACGGCCGCCGGCGGCGCCGCGCGCGTGCGGGACGCCCGACCCGGGCCGATCGGCGTAGCCTGGCGGGATCGGGCCCGACGTCCTCATCCACGGTTCGACGACCGCGTCGCCGGAGCTCCGCCACGAGGTCCCGGCGGCCATCGGCGACCCGTTCCTGTACGGGGAGCGCGGCGGCCGCGCCTTCGCGGTCCTGCACACGGTCGACGAGGCGGTCGCCCGCCGGGCGCGGCCCGACCTGGAGATCCTCGACCCGTTCGCGCTCGGGCTCGTCGCGCTGATCGAGTCCGGGATGGACCGCGAGGACGCCGTCGACGAGGTCCACGTGCGCGCGTGCCGCGAGCTGGGCGTGACGCGGGCGGTCGTGCCGCGGTCGTTCCCGCTCGCGCTCGCCGACCGGCTGCGCGCGGCCGGGGTCGAGCTGACCGTCGACGGGCCGCGGTTCGAGCGGCGCCGGCGGGTGAAGGCGGGCGCCGAGCTGGACGGGATCCGGCGCGCGTCGCGGGCGGCCGAGGCGGGGATGGCGGCCGCCGCGGCCCTGCTGGCCCGGGCGCGCCCGGCCGGGGACGTCCTCCACGCCGACGGCGAGGCGCTGACGAGCGAGCGGCTGCAGCGCGAGATCCGGGCGGCGGTCACGGCCCGCGACTGCCGCCTCGACGAGCTCATCGCCGCCGGCGGCGCCCAGGGCGTCGAGGGCCACCACCCGGGCAGCGGGCCGCTCGCGCCCGGGGTGCCGATCGTCGTCGACGTGTGGCCGCAGGACCGCGCGAGCGGGTGCTGGTCGGACATGACGCGCACGTTCGTCGTCGGGACGCCGGCCGACGACGTCGTCGCGTGGCACGGCCTGGCGCGCGACGCGCTCGCGCGCACGGCGGCGCTGCTCGCGCCGGGGATCACCGGGCGCGAGCTGTGGGAGGTCGCCTGCGACGTCTTCGAGGCGGCGGGCGAGCCGACCCAGCGCGACCCGCAGGGCCGCGAGCCGCTGCGCGACGGGTTCTTCTACTCGCTCGGCCACGGGGTCGGCCTCGAGGTGCACGAGGCGCCGACGCTCGGGCGCAGCGGCCGCGACCCGCTCGTCCCCGGCGACGTCGTCGCGCTCGAGCCGGGCACGGGCCGCCACGGGTACGGCGGCGCCCGCGTCGAGGACCTGTTCCTCGTCACCGAGGACGGCTGCGAGCCGCTGACGCGGTTCCCGTACGAGCTCGACCCTCAGACGGCGGCGTAGAGCGTCTCGCGCGCCTGCTCGACCGTCGCGGCCTGCTGCATCGCCGCCTGGAGCGCCTTGCCGCCGCCGAGGCGGTCGACGTACCACGGGTACGCCTTGCGCAGCCAGCGGCCGCCGCGCTCGGGGCCGAGGTGCTCGACGGCGCGGTCCATGAGCCACTCGAGCTCGCGCAGGATCTCGGCGGTCGTGGGCTCGTCGTCGCGCAGGCCCAGCAGCTGCTGGAACAGCCACGGGTTGCCGAGGCTGCCGCGCGCGAGCATGATCGCCGCCGCGCCGGTGAGCTCGTAGGCGCGGCGGGCGCGCTCGGCGTCGTGGAGGCCGCCGGAGAGCATGACCGGCGCCGGCAGCTCCTCGACGAGCCGCGCGGCGAGCGCGTAGTCGGGCGTGCCCTTGTGGTGGACCTGGGCCGAGCGCGGGTGGAAGGCGATGGCGGCGACGCCGGCCTCCTCGACGAGGCGCTTGGCCAGCTCGTAGCCGTCGGTCTCCCCCGGGCGCTGGCCGGAGCGCAGCTTCACGGTGACCGGCAGGCCCGAGCCCTCGGCCGCCGCCCGGGCGACCTTCACCGCCGTGTCGTGGTCCTTCAGGAGCGCGGCGCCGGCGCCGGTCTTGCACACCTTCGGGACCGGGCAGCCCATGTTCAGGTCGATGACGTCGACGCCCTCGACGTGCTCGCGCACGTAGGCGGCGGCGCTCTTCATGATCTCCGGGTCCTGCCCGAAGAGCTGCAGCGAGGTCGGCGCGTCGCTCACCGTCCGCTCGTCGGGGTGGACCCGCAGCAGCTCGGTGATCGTCTTCTCGTTGCGGTAGTGGATCGCGAAGCTCGAGACCATCTCGGACGTCGCCAGGCCCGCGCCGTGGCGCTTGGCCTGCAGGCGCACGAACCACGTGCCGATCCCGGCCAGCGGCGCCAGGACGACGCGGTTGGGCACGGTCAGCGGCCCGAGCTGCCACGAATCCGTCAGCACGCGCCCCAGCCTAGAGGGGACGAACCGCGGGGGTGATCGACCTCATGTCGGCATGGCGAGACAAAGGTCGACCACCCCCATGCCGCCGGACGCGCGGATCGCGTGGACGGCGGCCCGCCAGCACGGCGCGGTCTCGGCCGAGCAGCTCGAGCGCGCCGGGCTCACGCGGGCGGGGATCCACCGGCGCGTCGCGGCCGGATGGCTGCACCGCGTCCACCGCGGCGTCTACGCCGTCGGCCACCCCGGCCTCACCGACCTCGGCCGCTGGATGGCCGCGGTCCTCGCGGGCGGCCCGGAGGCGGCGCTGTCGCACCGCTCGGCCGCGGCGCTCTGGGGGCTGCGGCCCGACGTCCGCGTCGTCGAGATCACCGTGCCCGGGCGCCGGCGGCGCGGGCCGGCCGGCGTCGTCGTCCACGCCGGCGCCCTCCACCCGCTCGAGGCCGTCGCCGAGGGCGTCCGCGTCACGACCGTCCCGCGCACCCTCCTCGACCTCGCCGAGGTCCTGCCGGTCCGCGAGGTCGTCGCCGCGATCGACCGCGCCACCGCCCGGCGCCTGTTCGCGGCCGACGCGGGCCGCGCGACGATGGCCCGCGCGACCGGGCGCCGCGGCCTGCGCACGCTGCGGGCCGCCCTGCTCGTCACCCGCCCCCAGGACGTCCTCACCCGCTCGGAGCTCGAGCGCCGGGCGCTGCGCCTGATCCGCGACGCGCGCCTCCCCCGGCCCGAGGTGAACGCGCCGCTCCTCGGCCACGAGGTCGACCTCCTGTGGCGCGACCGGCGCCTCGCGGTCGAGCTCGACGGCCGCGCCTTCCACGACACGCCGAACGCGTTCGAGGCCGACCGCCGCCGGGACGCCGACCGCCTGGCCCGCGGCTGGCGCGTCCTGCGCCTCACCTGGCGCCAGGTCGTCGCCGACCCGGCCTGGGTCGCGAGCCGGCTGGGCGCGGTCCTCGCGTCAGGGGGCGAGGACCGCCGCTGACCGCCCTCGTCGGGGCATGCGATACGTGGCGTCCGCCCTCATCGGCGCCGGCCTGCACGCCGGCTCGATCCTGCTCATGCTCCAGGCCGTCGGCCCGCCGATGCCGCCCCGCCGCGGCGGCCTCGCCGCCCGCGCCGCGCTGGCGGCGGCGACCTCGGCCAGCCTCGTCGCCGGGATCGCCGTCGCGACCGCGGTGCTGTTCGTCGCCTGGTGGGTCGTCGCCGTCCGCGGCCTGCTCGGCTGGCACAACGACGGCTTCACGGCGACGAACGTCGCCTTCCACCTCGCGATCGTCCCGTGGCTCGCGCTCGCCGCCGCCGTGACCGCCGGGGGCGTCCGGCTCGCCCGCCGCCTCAGCGGTTGCGCTCCCAGAGGATGCGCAGGCCCCGCAGGGTCAGCAGCTCGTCGAGCTCGTCGATCGTCTCCGTGAACGGCACGATCGCCGGGGCGAGGCCGCCGGTGGCGATCGTCGGGGCGTCCTCGCCGATCTCGGCGCGCAGGCGGCGGACGATCGCGTCGACGGTCCCGGCGAAGCCGTAGACGATCCCGGAGCGGATCGCGTCGACCGTGGTCTTGCCGATGAGCGTGCGCGGCTCGTGCAGCTCGATCTTCGGCAGCGCGGCGGCGCGCTCGGTGAGCGCCTCCATCGAGATCTCGACGCCCGGGAAGATGATCCCGCCGAGGTACTCGCCGTCGGCGCTCACCGGGTCGTAGGTGATCGCCGTGCCGAAGTCGACGCAGATGCACGGGCCGCCGACCTTCTCGTAGGCGGCGACCGCGTTGACGAGGCGGTCCGGGCCGATCTCGCGCGGGTTGTCGTAGCGCAGCGCCATCCCGCTGCGGATGCCGGGCCCGACGACGAGCGTCTCGTGGCGCAGGTAGCGCTGGCCGACCGCGCGCCACTCGGGCCGCAGCTGCGGGACGGTCGAGGACACGATCGAGCCGTCGAGGTCGGCGAGGCCGAGCCCGCGCAGCTCGAGCAGGTTGCGCAGGACGGCGCCGAGCTCGTCCGCGGTCGAGGTGCGGACGGTCGCGAAGCGCCAGTGCTCGACGAGCTGGTCACCGTCGTAGGTGCCGAAGTGGGTCTGGGTGTTGCCGACGTCGACGACGAGGAGCATGGCCCGGGAAGTATGCTCGTCGCGGTGGCCGACCGGCTGAAGCTCTACGTCGTGCCCGGCTCGCACCCGTGCGCCACGGTCGAGCGCGCGCTCGAGCTGAAGGGCCTCGCCTACGAGCGCGTCGACCTCCTCCCCGTCGTCCACGCCCTCCACCAGCAGCTGCGCTTCGGGAAGCGGACCGTGCCCGGGCTCGTCCTCGAGGACGGCTCGAAGGTCGTCGGCTCGCGCGCGATCCTCCGCGTCCTCGACGGCCTCGTGCCCGACCCGCCGCTGCTGCCCGCCGACGAGGCGCTGCGGGCGAAGGTCGAGGCGGCCGAGGCGTGGGGCGACGCGACGCTGCAGCCGCTCGCCCGCCGGGTCATCTGGGCCGCGTTCGCGCGCGACCACGCGGCGCTGCCCGGCTACGCGGCCGAGGCCCGGCTGCCGCTGCCGCTGTCGGTCGCCGCCCGCTCGGCCCCGGTCGTCGTCGGTGTCGAGCGGGCCCTCAACCACGCCGACGACGAGACCGTCCGCGCCGACCTCGCCGCGCTGCCCGCCCACCTCGACCGCGTCGACGGGTGGATCGCCGACGGCGTCCTCGGCGGGGAGCGGCCCAACGCGGCCGACCTCCAGGTCGGCGCCGGGCTGCGGCTGCTGACGACGATCGGCGACGTCGCCCCGCTCGTCGACGCGCGCCCGGCCGGGCGGCTCGCCCGCCGCCTCTTCCCGCGCTATCCCGGGGCGATCCCCGCCGGCGCGCTCCCGGCCGAGTGGCTGCCCGGCGCCGAGGTCGGCCTGGCCTAGCCCGCGCCGGGCACCCGCAGCGGCGGCCCCTCGCGCCGCACGCCCTCGTCGAGCGGCAGCGCCGCCAGCGCGTCGGCCAGCGCGTCGCCCGCCGGGGTCCGCAGCGAGAAGTCGAGCTCGAGCAGCGGGATGAGGACGAAGCGCCGGGCCAGGACCTGCTCGTGCGGGAGCGTGAGGCGCTCGGAGCGGTGCTCGCGGTCGCCGAGCAGGAGCACGTCGACGTCGATCGCCCGCGGGCTGTGGCGCACGTAGCGCTCCGGGCGGCCGAGCTGCCGCTCGACCGCCTTGCACGCGTCGAGCAGCCCCTCCGGGCCGAGGCCGGTGCGGATGCGCAGGCACGCGTTCAGGAACGACGGCTGGTCGAGGATCTCGCCGACCGGGTCGGTGTCGTACGTCGACGACGAGGCGAGCACCTCGACCCCGTGCGCGGGCAGCGCGTCGACCGCCGCCTGGAGGTTCGCGCGGCGGTCGCCGATGTTCGAGCCCAGTCCGAGGTAGCCGGTCTCGCGCATGGCTACAGGGCGAGGGCGAGCTGGCGCGACTGGGCCAGCAGCGTCCCGTCGCGCGCGAAGATCCGGGTGTCCTCCTCGAGGAACCCCTCCTGGGCGGTCCGCGAGCGCACCTCGATGAGGACCCAGTCGTGCGGGCGCGGGAGCGCGGCCCGCAGGTGGACGGTCAGGTCGACGGTCGGCGCGGCGATGAGCCCGTCGGTGACCGCGTACGGCGACGGCCACCACGAGTCGGAGATCGCGACGAGCAGCGGCGCGTCGATCGGGCGCTCCTCGCGCAGGCGGATCCAGCCGCCCGCGTAGGCCTGCGAGGCGCGCGAGAGCGGCGGGTGGCCGAGCACGGGCCGGATCTCGTAGTGGCGCAGGATCGGCAGCTCGCGGAACGCGTCGGGGATCTCGGGGTCGGGCACCTCCTCGGGCGGCGGCACCGGCGGCATCGGCGCGTCGACATACTCGACGCTCGGCGGGTACGGCGTCGCCGCCGCGGCGAGCGCGAGCGCGACGACCCGGCCCTCCTGCTCGCACCGGACCGACAGGGTCGTCAGCCCGCGGCCGGCGCGCTCGACGGTGACGGCCACGTCGGCCTCGGCCTCGGCGGCCACGCGCGGGTAGTGGACGGTCAGCGAGCGCAGCTGGCGGGCGTCGTCGCCGACCTCGGCCCGGATCGCCTGGGCGAGGACCGCGGCGAGGTAGCCGCCGTTCGGCCCGCGCACGACCCGCCACTGCGGGTCGAAGCGCACCCGGTAGCGCCCGTCGCCCAGCGGCGCAGCGGCGATCTGCTCGTCGAACCGGCCCATCGGGTCAGTCGGCGGGCTCCCGCGACACCTCGACGGAGACCTCGCCGACCGGCAGCGGGATCGGCGGCTCGGGCTTGGCCGCCTTCACCCACACGTACTCGACGGGGAAGTCGGCGAGGATGCGGTCGGCGATCACCGAGCAGAGCCGCTCGAGCGTCCGGTACGGGCGCTCCTGGGCGACGAGCCACGCGGTCTGGCACACCTGCGCGTAGTCGACGGTGTCCTCGACCATGTCGGTCACGGTCGCGTCGCACTCGCCGACGTCCATGCGCAGGTCGAGGAGGATCCGCGTGCCGACCTCGCGCTCGGCCTCGGTGACCCCGACGGCGGCGAAGATCGACAGCCCGGTGACCTCGACGGTGACGACGCTCTCGACCGCGTCGTCGTCCTCGTCGTAGCCGTCGTCGTCGGTCAGGTCGTCGTCGTCGGGCGCCATCGCCCGGCCAACGTAGCAGCCGCGACGGCGAGGGCATCGACGACCGGGGCGACGTCGTGCACCCGGAACACGCTGGCGCCGCGCTCGAGCGCGAGCACGTTCGTGGCGATCGTCCCGCCGAGGCGGTCGGACACCTCGCGGCCGGCGATCGTGCCCAGGAACGACTTGCGCGACGTGCCGATGAGCACCCGGCAGCCGATCGCGACGATCTCGTCGAGGCGCTGCAGGAGCTGGAGGTTGTGGTCGACGGTCTTGCCGAACCCGATGCCGGGGTCGAGGAGGATCCGCTCCTGGGGCACGCCGGCGTCGACGGCGAAGGCGAGCCGGTCCTCCAGGAACGCGCGCACCTCGTCGACGACGTCGTCGTAGCGCGGGTCGTCCTGCATCGTCCGCGGGTCGCCGATCGAGTGCATGATGCACAGCTCGCAGCCGTGCTCGGCGGCGAGCGCGGCCATCTCCGGCGAGCGGCGCAGCCCGGTCACGTCGTTGAGGAGCGTCGCCCCGCGCTCGATCGCGGCGCGCGCGACGCTCGCCTTCGACGTGTCGATCGAGATCTGGGCGCCGGTCTCGGCCAGCTCCTCGAGGACCGGCAGGACGCGCCGCAGCTCGGTCTGCTCGTCGACGGGCTGGGCGCCGGGCCGGGTCGACTCGCCGCCGACGTCGAGGATCGCGGCGCCCTCGGCGACGAGCCGGTACCCGTGCGCGACGGCCGCGCGCGGGTCGAGGAACGCGCCTCCGTCGGAGAACGAGTCCGGGGTGACGTTGACGATCCCCATGACCGCGTGCATGGGCGCATTGTGCCGCCTCGTTGCCCGACCGCGGCCGTCGGGTAGCTTCTGCAGGCAGGTACCGCACGCGAGAAAAGGAGACCACCATGCCCGACAGCCCGCTCCACCGGCTCTCCGCCGAGGACCAGTCCGTCTGGCTGGACTCCATCTCGCGGCAGATGCTGCGCTCCGGCGAGCTGGCCCGGATGATGGAGGAGGACGCCGTCGTCGGCGTCACGTCGAACCCGACGATCTTCCAGAAGGCGATGGCCGAGGGCGACGCCTACGACGAGCAGCTGCGCCGGGTGCTCGAGACCGAGCGCGACCCGAAGGAGATCTTCTACGCGCTGGCCCACGACGACATCGTCGAGGCCTGCGACCTCCTGCGCCGCGTCTGGGACGAGGGGTCCGGCAAGGACGGCTACGTGTCCTGGGAGGTCGACCCGCGCTTCGCCAACGACACGCAGGCGACGATCGACGAGGCCAAGCGCCTGCACGAGTGGGTGGACCGCCCGAACCTGCTCGTGAAGATCCCGGCGACGAAGGAGGGCCTGCCCGCGATCGAGGAGTCGATCGCCAACGGCCGCTCGATCAACGTGACGCTGATCTTCAGCCTCCAGCGCTACCGCGAGGTCGCCGAGGCCTACATCCGCGGGCTCGAGCGCTTCGTCGAGGCCGGCGGCGACCCGAAGACCGTCGCCTCGGTCGCCTCGTTCTTCGTCTCGCGCGTCGACACCGAGGCCGACAAGCGCCTGGAGAAGCTCGGCAACACCGAGCTCCAGGGCAAGCTCGCCGTCGCCAACGCGAAGCTCGCCTACCAGGCCTACCTGGAGATCTTCTCCGGGGAGCGCTGGCAGCGGCTCGCCGACGCGGGCGCGACCCCGCAGCGCTGCCTGTGGGCGTCGACGTCGACGAAGAACCCGGCCTACCCGGACACGCTCTACGTGGCCGAGCTCATCGGGCCCAGGACGGTGAACACGATGCCGATCGAGACGATCGAGGCCTTCCAGGACCACGGCGTCGTCGCGCGGACGCTCGACCGGGGCGTCGACGAGGCCCGCCGGGTGTTCGACGAGGTCGCCGCCGCGGGCGTCGACTACGAGGACGTCACGAACACGCTCGAGATCGAGGGCGTCCAGAAGTTCGCCGACTCGATGCACGAGCTGCTCGCCGGCATCACCGCCAAGCGCGACGCGATGGTGGCCGCCTGAGCACCGGGCTCGTCGTCCTGATCGTCGCGGGCACCGTCCTGGTGCTCGCGACGGGCGCGGCCTTCTACCTCGTCGGCCGCTCCGAGGACCGCGAGCGCGCCCGCGAGGCGCGCCGCGCCGCCCCGGACCGGCCCGCGCGCCGCCGTCCGCGCCGCCCCCCGCGCCGGCGCGCCCCCCGCCAGCGCCGCCGCGCCCGGCCGCGCCCCCGCCGCCCGCGCAGCCGCGCGCCCAGGCCCCGCCGGGGCGCCCCGGCGTCGATCCCGAGGTCCGCGAGCGCGTGGTCGCGCACCTCGCGCACGATCCAGAAGCGGCGGGCGCTGGGGTCGTAGAGGACGCCGGCCATGAGCCGGTCGGTGGCGAGGAAGTCGTCGTGGGCGAGCGTCGCCGCCGACGCGGGCGGCCCCTCGGCCGGGGCGAGCTCGCCGATCCGGGCGGTCTCGTCGCCGTGCTCGGCCCAGAAGGCGTCCTCGTCGCGGATGCGCTCGCGGGCGAGCTCGAGCTGGGCGCGCGCCGCCGCCGCCGGGTGCTGGAGGAGGTAGAGCTCGGCGTCGCCCGGGGTGAAGCCGCAGACGAGGACGGCCGACCAGTGGGCCGGGTGCTCGAGCACGCACACGACCGCGCCGTGCTCGTCGCGGGCCGCGTCGGCCACCCGGCAGGTGCGCCCGTCGATGCGCAGGGCGCTGCCGGGCGCGAGATCGTCGAGCCGCATGGCGCGCCAGCCTACGGCGGCCACCGGCGGGAGCGGCGCCCGGCCCGGGGGGGCGCCGATCAGGCCGGCTCGGGCTTCTCGGGCGCGTCGAGCCGCAGGTCGGTCGCGAAGCCGGGGCGCGGCAGCGGCCGCGGCGCGGGGACGCGGTCGGCGGGCGCCGGGCCGACGGCCTCGGGCGCCTCGTCGCTCGTGTCGCTGCCGAAGACCTCCTCCTCGCTCTTCCCCTCGAGGAGGGCGAGGAACTCGTCGCGCTCGATCGTCTCGCGGCGCAGGAGGATCTCGGAGATCCGCACGAGCTGGTCGCGGTGCTCGATGAGGATGTCCTTGGCCCGCTGGTGGGCGGACTCGACGATGCGGCGGATCTCGTCGTCGATCTCGCGGGCGATCTCGTCCGAGTAGTCCGGCTCGGAGGAGAACTCGCGGCCGAGGAACGGCTGGCCCTGGTTGTGGCCGAAGACGCGCGGGCCGAGCTTGTCGCTCATGCCGAAGCGCATGACCATCTGCTTGGCCGACTGCGTGACCTTCTCGAGGTCGTTCGAGGCGCCGGTCGTGATCTCGTCGAAGATGATCTCCTCGGCCGCGCGGCCGCCGAGCGTCATCGCCATCGTGTCGAGCAGCTCGGCGCGGGTCGTGAGGAACTTGTCCTCCTGCGGCATCGAGATCGTGTAGCCGAGCGCCTGGCCGCGGGAGACGACCGAGATCTTGTGGACCGGGTCGGCGTGCTCGAGGTAGTGGCCGACGAGCGCGTGCCCCATCTCGTGGTAGGCGGTGATGAGGCGCTCCTTCTCGCTCATGACCCGGGTCTTCTTCTCCGGGCCGGCGACGACGCGCATGATCCCCTCTTCGAGCTCGGCCTGGCCGATCTCGCGCTTGCCGTTGCGCGCGGCGAGCAGGGCCGCCTCGTTGACGAGGTTCGCGAGGTCGGCGCCGGTGAAGCCGGGGGTCTGGCCGGCGAGGTCCTCGATGTTGATCTCCTTGGCCAGCGGCTTGCCGCGGGTGTGGACCTCGAGGATCTTCGCGCGCCCCTTGCGGTCGGGGCGGTCGACGGTGATCTGGCGGTCGAAGCGGCCGGGGCGCAGGAGCGCGGGATCGAGGATGTCGGGCCGGTTCGTGGCCGCGATCATGATGATGTTGTCCTTGGCCTCGAAGCCGTCCATCTCGACGAGCAGCTGGTTGAGCGTCTGCTCGCGCTCGTCGTGGCCGCCGCCCATGCCGGCGCCGCGGTGGCGGCCGACGGCGTCGATCTCGTCCATGAAGATGATGCAGGGCGAGTTCTGCTTGGCCTGCTCGAACAGGTCGCGCACGCGGGAGGCGCCGACGCCGACGAACATCTCGACGAAGTCCGAGCCGGAGATCGAGAAGAACGGCACGCCGGCCTCGCCGGCGACCGCGCGGGCCAGCAGCGTCTTGCCGGTGCCGGGCGGGCCGTAGAGCAGCACGCCCTTGGGGATGCGCGCGCCGAGCGCCTGGAACTTCTTCGGGTTCTCGAGGAACTCCTTGATCTCGTGCAGCTCCTCGACGGCCTCGTCGGCGCCCGCGACGTCCCGGAAGGTGATCTTCGGCGAGTCGACCGACATCCGCTTCGCGCGCGACTTGCCGAACGACATGACCTTCGATCCGCCGCCCTGGACCTGGTTCATGAGGAAGATCCAGAACCCGATGAAGATCAGGAACGGCAGGACGTAGGTCAGCAGCGACAGCCAGCCGTTGGACTTCGTGCCCTCGATCGTGAAGTCGTCGATCTTGTCGGCCTTGCGGGCGGCGGTGAGCGCGTTGACGAGCTCGTTGCCGTTGTCCTCGACCCAGCCGACCTCGTACTTCACCGGCTCCTCGCCGTTCTCGGCGCGCCGGGTGACCTCGATCGTGTGGTCCTTCTGCTTGACCGTGGCCTTCTGGATCTCGCCCGCCTCGAGCTGCTGCTCGAAGTCGGCGTAGGAGGTGTCGCGCGTCGGGGACCCGGGGCTGATGAGCCGCTGGGCGAAGAACGCGAGCACGACGACGATCAGGATGGGGAACGCCGCGCTCTTGAAGAACCTGCTCATGTAAGGGATCGCCTTCCGGGTCCGGCGGGAAAACCTAGGCTACCAACCTGTATTCGGCCGCCAGGCCGCTTGCTGGAGCCCCTACTCCTGCAACGCCGCGACGTACGGAAGGTTCCGGTAGCGCTCGGCGACGTCCAGCCCGTAGCCGATCGCGAAGCGGTCGGGGATCTCGAAGCCGAGGTAGCGCGGGGTCAGGTCGACCGCCCGCCGCTCGGGCTTCGTGAGCAGGGCGCAGACCTCCAGCGACGCGGGGCGGCGCGCGCCGAGGTTGCGCATGAGGTACTGGAGGGTGAGCCCGGAGTCGATGATGTCCTCGACGACGAGGACGTGGCGCCCCTCGATGGGCGCGTCGAGGTCCTTGAGGATCCGCACCACGCCGCTGGACGCCGTCGACGACCCGTAGGACGAGATCGCCATGAAGTCGACCTCGCACGGGCAGGTGATCTCGCGCATGAGGTCCGACAGGAAGAAGATCGCGCCCTTGAGGACGCCGATCAGCAGCGGGTTGCGGCCCTCGTAGTCGGCGCTGATCTGCTCGCCGAGCTCGCGGACGCGGCGCTGGAGCTGGTCGGGCTGGACGAGGATCTCGCCGATCTTCGGGTCGCGCATGGGACGCGGAGGCTAGAAGATGCGCTCCATCCGCAGCGCCCCGCGCTCGACGACGGCCCGCACCCCGTCGCCGACGTCGAGGGCGGTCCAGCGGCGCGCCGGGTCGAGCGCGAGGATCTCCTCGGTGCGCGACGCGGCCCGGGGGACGAGCGCGCCGGCGGCGTCCTCGGCCAGGCGGACGACGACGAGGCGGGCGAGCGCGACCGGGAGCGCGCGCAGCCGCTCGAGCGGGATCTCGGCGCGGCCGCCGAGGACCTCGTCGACGGCGGCGTCGAGGACGGCGGCCTCGTCGCGCAGGAGCGCGGCGGTCCGCACGACGTTCGCCTCGGCCGCCGGGTGGATCGCGCGCAGGGCAGGCAGCAGCCCGGCGCGGACCCGGTTGCGGGCGAAGCGGCCGGAGGCGTTGGACGGGTCGTCGCGCCACGGCAGCCCGCGGGCCCGGCACCAGGCGGCGGTCTCCTCGCGGCTGACGCCGAGCAGCGGGCGGATGAGCCGGCCGGAGCGCGGGGCCATGCCGAGCAGGGCGCGGCGGCCGGGGGCGGCGGCGAGCCGGTAGAGGACGGTCTCGGCCTGGTCGCTGGCGGTGTGGCCGGCGGCGAGGTCGGCGTCGCGGGCGGCGGCGAGCTCGTGCCCGCGGGCGTAGCGCAGCTCCCGCGCCCAGGCCTGGAGGTTGCCGGACGGGGGCGGGCCGCCGGCGCGGGCGACCTCGAGCGCGACGCCGAGCCGCTCGCACAGCTGCGCGCAGAAGCGGGCGTCGTCGGCCGAGTCGGGGCGCAGCCCGTGGTCGACGTGGAGGGCGACGACGGCCTCGGCCCCGGCGATCGTCACCGCGAGGTCGAGCAGGCAGACCGAGTCGCGCCCGCCGGAGAGCAGGACGACGACCGGCGCGCCCGGCGCGAGCAGGCCCTCGGCGCGCACCCGCGCCTCGACGGTCGCGACGTCAGCCATCGCCGGGCGCGGCCAGGAACAGCTCGGTCGGGTCGGCGAAGCCCTTCAGCCGCACCTCGCCGATGCGCCGGAAGGCGAGGGCGCCGCCGGCCGCCTCGACGACCGGCCGCGTCACGAGGACCTCGCCGCCGCCGGCGCGGGCGGCGACGCGCGCGGCGAGGTTCACCTCGCGCCCGTAGTAGTCGCCGTCGCGGTAGACGCACGCGCCGACGTGGACGCCGATCCGCGGCCGCGGGCGCTGCTCGTAGCGGGCCTGGAAGGCGACGGCCCAGTCGGTGAGGGCGCCGCCGTCGCCGCCGACGATCATCACCTCGTCGCCGATCGTCTTGTTCACGCGCGCGTCGTCGGGCAGCGTCGCCTCGACGGCGGCGACGAAGCGCTCGACCACGCCGACCGCCTCCTCGTCGCCCTCCTCCTCGGTCAGGCGCGTGTACCCGGCGAGGTCGGCGAACGCGATCGCGACGCGCAGGCGCCCGAGGTCGAGCCCCGCCCCGCCGTCGCCCTCCATGTGGCCGATGACGTCCTGCTCGATGAAGTGGGCGAGGTTGCGCTGGTGGACGTGGTCCATGATCGGCGAGGCGAGCGGCAGGAGCCGGCGGGCCAGACCCGACATCTGCTCGGCGATCTCGAGGCCGGGGACGCCGCGGCGCATCATCGGCTCGTGCACGTGGAGGTGGAAGAGGCGCACCTCGGCGTCGGCGATCTGGGCGATCGCCTGCCCGTAGACGCGGGTGAGCTGGAGGAAGGCGTCGAGCGGCAGCCCGGCGGCGAGGACGCCGGCGGCGCGGCGCAGGAAGCCCACGTCGGCCTCGGTGAGGCGCTCGACGGCGGCGGCCGGGAAGCCGAGCGTCCGGAAGACCCGGCGGGCGAGCGCGGGCTCGAGGCCGGCGCGGCCGGCCGCCTCCTCGAGCGAGACGGTCGCCTCGGGCGGCGGGAACAGCTCCTGGACGTAGCCGAAGGCGAGACGGCCGCTGGCGGCGGCCTCGCGGATGGCGGCGATCGAGTGGCCGCGCTCGCGCATCCGGGCGACCATCCGCAGCTGCGCGGCGACCTGCGGCGTGAGGCCGTCGGCGCCGACGTCGACCAGCCCGGCGGCGATCCAGCGGCGCACCGTGGCCGGCGACACGCCGGCGTGGCGGGCGGCCTGCGCGATCGAGAGGGTCCCGCTCATGAAAGCGGCGGGACCTCCGGACGAGGCACCCCGCCGCCTGCGGGCACGGCCCGCGGAATCAGCCGGCACGCGCGCTGCGTGGCCGGGTCTGATGCCGGATTCGGTGCTGCGCCTGCAGGCTTCCACCGCCTCGCGCAGGGTGTCAACGCCACGGGTCAGCGGTCAGACGACGAGGTGCGGGTACTCGTCCGCCAGCATCGCGCGGTAGCCGGCGTGGACGGGCTTCGTGATCGGGATGAGGGCGAGCGCGGCCTTCACGTCGCCCCCGGTCTTGATGCGCCGGCGGGCGATGGCCAGCGCGACGTTCTCCCTGCCCTGGAAGAAGCGGTTCGCCGTCTCGCTCGACATCGTCATGCGGACCTTCGGCTCCCAGTCGACGTCGTCGCTCCAGACCCAGGTGAGGTTGCCGGGCTCGCCGGGGCGGGCGGCGCGGATGTTGACGACCTCGTCGAGGTCGGTGAACTCGAACCGCTGGGGCACGTCCGCGTCGCGGAGCCTGGGCCCCATCTCGGGGTCCTCGCTCATGAGCGTGAACACGCGGTCCATGACCTCGCGGAACTCGGCGGCGGACGTGAACTGCGGTGCGGCCATCGGGCCTCCTCGTTACGGGTCGTCGCGGTCCGTGCGGGCCCGCTCCAGCGCGGCGACCCGCTCCGACAGGGCCTGCAGCTCGCGGCGCAGCGTCCGCACCTCCTCGGCGGTCGGCGGGCGCAGGTCGTCGAGCGCGCCGCGGACGCGGCCGGCGACCCGGCCCATCTCGTCGAAGAGGTCCTGCGCGCGCCCGCGCGTGGACTGGGCGGTCGCCTGCGCCTGCCCGGCCGCGGCCGCGAACGCCTCGTCCACGGCGCTGCGGACCGCCTCGGCCCGGCTCTGCCTGCGATCGGCCATGCGGTGAGTCTAAAGTCGCCGGCCGCCGATGACCCGCACCGTCCACCTGCGCCCGGCCGCCGAGCTCGCCCCGCGCGTCCTGCTGCCCGACGACCCGGGCCGGGCGCTCGCGCTCGCCCAGTCGCTGTTCGCCGCGACGCCGCGGATGTTCAACCACCACCGCGGGCTGTGGGGCTACACGGGGACGGCGGCGGCCGACGGCGAGCCGCTCAGCGTGCAGGCGACCGGGATCGGCGGGCCGAGCGCGGCGGCGGTCGTGCGGGACCTGGCCGCGCTGGGCGCGCGGCGGCTCGTCCGCGTCGGCGGGTGCGGCGGGCTGCGCGGCGACCTCGAGCCGGGCACGCTCGTGGTCGTGACCGAGGCGGTGTGCGGCGACGGCGCGAGCCGGGCGCTCGGCGCCGGCGGGCGGGTCTCGCCCGACGGCGCGCTGCTGGCGGCGCTGCGGGCGGCGGCGCCGCGGGCGGCGGCGGGCCCGGTCCTGAGCCGCGACCTCTTCGACGACGGCGCGGACGCGCCCGCCGACGCGCTCGGCGTCGACCTGGAGACCGCCGCGGTCCTCGCCGCGGCGCGCGAGCGCGGGCTGGCGGCGGCCGCCCTGCTCGCGGTGGCCCGCCCGGCGGGCGCCGGCCCCCGCCCCCCCCCCCCCCCCCCCCGCCGCGCGGCGGGCGGCGCGGGGGGCGGCGGCGCCGCGGGCGGCGGCGGGCCCGGGCCTGAGCCGCGACCTCTTCGACGACGGCGCGGACGCGCCCGCCGACGCGCTCGGCGTCGACCTGGAGACCGCCGCGGTCCTCGCC